>NZ_JBGCUL010000232.1:0-5988 GCF_054177685.1 Pseudomonas sp. P5_A2_2 | reverse complement strand
GTTTATATGCATACTGGGCCCGTAGCGCAACCTAGCAATAAAATTATTGGAAGGCATGAAACGTAAAATATTGCGCCGCCGCATATTGTGTGGATAATGCGTGTAATTAGTTTTAGTTTTAATTTCGCTAGAAGAAAAGACGCTGTTGCTAGGTAGAAAGCAAGTGAAGCGAAAATAGCTACACTGATTGGATGCTTATGAATTGTTAGATGAAAAATTAGTTCTAGGGTGGTAAAGGCTAAAACAGAAACCAAGATTGCAAAGGCTATGTAGAATGGCGTCTGGTTGCTCTTTAGTGTTTTGGCAAATCTGAATGCATGAAGTGACGAGATTGATAAGGCCGCTATTATCAGCGCTGTGAGTGCTAGGATATATGGTGTAATTGGGTAATACACGTGCAACTCCTAATTCCTATTAGGCGACATCGCTGTCGCGTTCAAACGCGACGGTAATGCCCGATAACGTTTTTTGTCGTCCTGGAAGCCATTGTCTAGCCTGGAAGGAGTCGCAGTAAATGCAACATAGCCCAGAGAGAAACGCAACTGGGATGATGTCAAGCTCATCTGCGCTAAAGATTCTGCGCAGAGGGTCGAAGCTACCTATTTGAGACTCGTCTATCCACCGACCGCTGTTGGCCGGTTTTTGCCTGTTGCGACCGGCTAAAAACGACCCATTGCTGCCGGTCGCGATAGTCAAAACCGCCATTAGTGGCCGTTTGAACTTAAAAGACTTACAAAGAATTCGATCCAACCTCCCTAATTGTCTCCCAGTTACTATTCGACCTTCACAGCGCCTGAACCTAGCAAATCCGTTACCAGATTTTCCTCAGCATCCTTGCAGGTTTGGCGGCCAGTCGGGCTGATCTGTGTACTGCGCAATGTTGCTTTTTCTTGCTGAATGAAGAGGGGATTTTCGATTGCCAATGGCACCTATCGAGCTGAAATTTGATCCCTCTTAGATCTGAGTTCGTTTACCAAATGCTCTACCAAGGGATTGGCTCGTGCGGGATTCCAGGCCACGGCAGTGGTCACCACGCTGAGCTTTGGGCTTAACTGTTTTAGTACGACATTGGGTGGTGCAAGCTTTTCCAGTGACATCGGTACCAGCGCGACTCCTTGCCCGCAACTGACAAATGCAATTTGTGAAACTACTGAACCCACTTCATGGATAACGCGTGGTGAGAATCCGCTTTCGCGGCAAGCGGATATCAAGCTATCAAAATAAACAGGACTAACCTTTCTAGCAAAGAGTACAAAAGGTTCATTCGCCAGTTTGGCAAGACTTACGCGCGTTTGGCTGGCGAGTGGATGATCAACTGGTACGGCGATGGCCATCCGATCTTCTGTCAATGGCATGGAGCAAATGGTATTGCCAAGTTCGCCCTCAAGCCTGGCAAAGGCTAAATCAACATCACCTGACTCCAATGCKGGAACAGCTTCTACGCTGTCAATCTCACGTACCGAAACAGTGAGTTGTGGATGTGTGTGTTTCAGTTGTTCTATCAAGGGAGGGAGGACATCCATCATCGCGGTTGTGATCGCGCCAATAGTTAATACGCCTGAATGACCAGCTACAGCCTCGTAGACAGCAAATTCCAGACGCTCCATCTGCTCAACGAATTTTCGCACCGCTGGCAAGATCGCTTTGCCTACAGGTGTCAGTTGAGAACCTTTGCGTGAACGGTCAAAAAGCTTGACCTTCAGGAGTTGCTCTAAGGTTTGGATTTGCTCGGTGAGAGGCGGCTGGCTCATGCCCAAGCGCTTAGCGGCTCTGCCGAAATTCTGCTCTTCGGCAACGATCAGAAACAAATACAGGTGCCGGACGAGGCGGAAATTGATCATGATTTTTACCATAGGTTTGGCGTATGTTTTTGTTCCGTTAATACGAATATACCTATTGTAAATCCTCTGTGAAACTGGAGCCTCAATCACAACAGGGGCCCACCCCATGACCGCAACAATTCTGCTCCAGCGCCTGGCTGAGCTCGATACCAATACCGTCTCCGATGCGCTGGATTTTCTGCAGCTTCCGGGCGCAGCTGTCGGAATAAGGCCGCTATGGAACTGCCCAAAAATTGTCGGCAGAGCAAGCACTGTGAAGGTTGGGCCCAAAACTGAAAGTGCCCCCGCCGTGCATATGATTTCTCCCGTCATCGATGCAATTAGACATGACGATCGAGTGTTGGTGATCGCCGGTGGCATTGATGGTGTTTCCTGCTGGGGAGACATCATCGCCAACGCCGCGGTAGCCAAGAAAATTCGCGGGACGGTGATTGACGGATTTAGCCGGGATATCGATGGAAGCGAATCTATCGGCTATCCGGTTTATGGGCGCGGCGTGACCATGGTTAGCGCACGTAATCGACTTGTGCAGATTGATTCTGGTGTGACCATCAGTGTCGCCGGGATCAACGTATCAGAAGATGACTACGTCATTGCTGACAAATGCGGAACGGTGTTCATACCGGTGGCACATATTGAAAAGGTCTTGAATCTCGGTGAGCGTATCGCTCAACGCGAGGAAGGAATGGTGGCCGCGGTCCGTAGCGGACGTTCGGTAGCTGATGTGATGCACGACACCCAATTCGAAGCYATCCGCGTGGAGTCCGGTCAATGAATAACGAAGATCAAAAACTTGTGGTTCTTTTTGAAGGGCTGGATACGCCAGGCGTTTCCGATGCCATGGATAAGCTAGGTATCCCGGGCCAATGCCTTGGTGTCATGCCCTTGGATAATTACCGCACTGTGATTGTCGGCCCTGCATTCACTGTTCAATACGTTCCTGCAAGCATGCCTGCCGGTACAGTCGGTGACTTCATTGAAGATGTTAGCCCTGGTGATGTGGTGGTGATCTCAAATGAAGGGCGCACTGATTGCACCGTTTGGGGCGACATCATGACCCAATACGCTGGGGTGCGAGGCATCGCAGGTACGGTGATTGATGGCGTCTGTCGTGATGTGAGCAAAGCGCTTGGCGACGGTTATCCCATGTTCACCAAGGGTCGCTACATGCGGACCGGTAAAGATCGGGTTGAAGTGCTTTCCGTGAATGAGYCCGTGTCGGTCAGCGGTACTCGCGTATGCGCTAGGGACATTGTGGTCGCCGATGCCAATGGCGTCATTGTAGTGCCACGCGCTCGTGCGGCAGAGGTGGCTGAACGTGCCCGGCAGATCGAAGAAGTAGAAGGCCAAATACGCTCGCTGATCAATCAGGGCAAAACGCTTAAGCAAGCTCGGGCATCCCTTGGCTATCACACGCTACAGAGGAAAGAACAATGAGCCTGATTAATGATGGTATGAGCCCTGAACTACAGGCACGTATCAAGGTGCTTGGCTCTTCGACTCTTTACGAAGCTTCGAAGTTGCCGTGTGCGGTAGACCCTTCCATTCGCCCGATTTGGGAAGGATCCTTTATTGCGGCGCCTGCTTACCCGTTGGAGTGTTCACCAGGTGACAATCTATCCATTCATATTGCGATGGAGCGAGTGCCACGCGGCAGCGTTCTGGTCGTGGCGACCGGCAATCATCTGGCAGGTTATTGGGGCGAGGTGTTGACGGTGKCTGCCGAAGCCGCTGGAGTCGTAGGGCTGGTGATTGATGGTGGGGTTCGAGACATTGCTGCCCTTGTCGCTAGAAAATTCCCGGTGTTTGCTCGCGGAATTTCCATGAAAGGAACCGTGAAGGCCAGCTCTCCATCGGTTGGCCAACCTTTTCAATTCAATGGTGCTCAGGTGGCGGTCGGCGATCTTGTCGTTGCCGATGACGATGGTGTCCTCATCATTCCGCAGGGCTCAGTCGCGCAGACGATTGCCGAAGCTGAAAGGCGAGCTGCAAAAGAAGCTGAAATGATGATCGCCCTAAGCCAAGGTCGCTCGACTCTGGAATTGATGAATCTGACAAGTTGGAGAAATGGCCATGGGTCGTAATGTCCAACGGCTCAATATTCGCCTTGTCCAAGCGCAACCGTCAGCCACTTATCGCATCATGGATCGGGTTGCTGCGCGTCGAGCCGAAGGAGCGAACATCATCTCCTTGTGTGCGGGTGAACCAGATTTTGATACCCCAGAACATGTATGCCAGGCGGGTATCGAAGCCATCAGGCAAGGCCATACGCGATATACGCAGGTCGCGGGTGTTCGCTCGCTCCGCGAAGCGGTCGCAGCCAAGTTTCGAAATGAAAATGGCTTAGATATCAATTGGCAAGACACCATCGTCTGCAGTGGTGGCAAGCAGGTTATCTATAACGCCCTGGCGGCGACGCTAAATGAAGGGGATGAGGTCATCATTCCTGCGCCTTACTGGGTTAGCTACCCGGAAATGGTCGAACTGTGTAGCGGTACCTCTAAGATCCTTGCATGCACCGCTGACAATAACTTCAAGTTGTCACCGCCGGCGTTGGCCGCGGCAATCACTGACAACACCCGGTGGTTGATCCTTAATTCGCCTTCCAATCCGACCGGCGCCGTTTACAGTCAGGAGGAGTTAAGAGGGTTGGCGGATGTGTTGATGGACCATCATCATGTGCTGGTACTTGCCGATGACATCTACGAGCATCTGCTGTTTGATGGCCAAGTTTTCCATACCTTGGCGCAGGTCGAGCCGAAACTCGCTTCGCGCATTCTGACCATGAACGGCGTATCCAAGGCCTATGCCATGACCGGTTGGCGCATTGGTTTTGCCACCGGTCCACGCTGGCTGCTGGCGGCAATGGAAAAGCTACAAGGACAACAAACTTCCGGCGCATGTGCCATTTCGCAGCAAGCGGCTATCGCGGCGTTGACGGGGCCACAAGACTTCATTTCCCAATCTTGCGCGRCCTTCGAGAAGCGTCGGAATCTGGTCGTTGCGCATCTGAACGACACACCGGGTCTGGAGTGTATGAATCCTTCCGGGGCGTTTTATGCATTTGCTTCTTGTTCCGGTCTGTTGGGACGCCGAACGCCAGCCGGAAAGCTGCTCGAAACAGACGAAGATGTGGCTATCGCTCTGCTCGATGAGGCTCAAGTGGCCGTTGTACCTGGTAGCGCATTTGGTCTTGCTCCCTATATTCGAATTGCTTACGCGCTAGATGATGATTCTTTGCTACGAGCCTGCGAATCGATCAGAAAATTTTGTACATCGCTTAGATAAGACTTTGCAAAGCTAATAGAGCGAAGCAAGCGAAAGCAGAAATGCCGTGACACCTACAAATAATCGCGACTACATATTAGCGAGGAGATAGTCAAAAATAATAACGCTGCATTGATGTCTTGAAATCTGCCCCAAGTTACAGAGAACAAAAAGCTAGCGAAGTATTATGGTGTTTTTACCGTACTCGTAAGGTAGTGGTCACAAGATGACCCCATAGATAATTTGAGGATAAAACATGCGTACTTTTCCTACATTTCTCAGTACAGCCTTGTTGGTCTTGCTGTGTATCCCCGCAGCTAATGCCAATGAGTTGACGGGCACGCTGAAGAAAATAAAAGATTCTGGCGCGATCAGCGTTGGCTTTCGTGATGCTGCCATCCCATTTTCGTACTATGGGGACTCCTCCGGAAAGCCTATTGGCTATTCTCAGGATATCCAGAGGAAAATAATTGAAGCCATCGAAAAGCAACTCAACATCCCGAGCCTGACCGTAAAGTATAATTTGGTTACCTCACAAACCCGTATACCGCTAGTTCAGAACGGCACGATAGATCTGGAATGTGGTGCGACGACCAATAATATTGAGCGACAGCAGCAAGTTGCTTTCTCAATTGGCATATTTGAAAGCAATACACGGTTTTTAACAAAAAAAGCCTCACCGTATAAAGAATTCTCTGATCTTAAAGGCAAGAATGTTGTGACAACTGCCGGCACGACGTCAGAGCGATTGCTAAAGTCCATGAATTCGGACAAGCAAATGGGTATGAACGTAATCGCAGCCAAAGACCATGGGGAATCTTTCCAAATGTTGGAAACGGGTCGTGCCGTTGCCTTCATGATGGACGACGCTATGTTGGCG
>NZ_JBGCUL010000231.1:0-6008 GCF_054177685.1 Pseudomonas sp. P5_A2_2 | reverse complement strand
AGGCTCTACCGACGCGACAGGGCTGGCTGTCAGTGGTGGCACCATGGAAAGTAATAAGTTTGACTTCGCAGGCGGTGATTGGAAAATCACAAAAAACCTGACTGCCCAATACTATTACGCGAAACTAGAGGATTATTATCGACAGCATTTCGTTGGTGTACTGCATACATTTCCTATCGCCGAGGGGCAGGCGATCAAAACTGATTTGCGCTATTTCAAGACCGATGCGGATGGTGCAAATGATGCGGGTCAAGTCGGCTATCGGACAAGCGGATTCACCCGCAATGGTGATGGTCGTATCGATAATGATACGTGGAGCGCGGCGTTTACTTATACCTTTGGAGCCCACGCGCTGTTGGGCGGCTACCAATCAGTTTCGGACGATAGCAATTTCGTTCAGATGAGTCAGGGTGGCTTGCCTGATAAAGGCGCAGGCGGAAATAGCCTCTACCTTTATACCGATCGCCTTATTCAAAGCTTTAACCGCGCGGGTGAGCGCACAGCATTCACGCAATATAGCTATGACTTCGCGGCTTTGGGAGCGCCAGGGTTGAAGGCATCGGTGATGTATCTGAAAGGCACCGATATTAAGACGACGTCCGGAGACGATCAGAAAGAATGGGAGCGTGACTTCTCACTGGATTACGTTATCCAGTCTGGAACCATGCAAGGACTCGGTTTCGCTTGGCGAAACGGTGTGTCTCGCAGCGAGGCTTCCCGTGATCAGGACCAAAATAGATTCACTGTTAGCTACTCCATCCCACTTCTCTAACAAATTCAGTTTGTTGACTCGTCTGAGCTAAAGCTCTGGGCAGGCTCGCTTCCTAACCGAGCCAGCCTTTCCTAATCAGAATGCCGAACATGGATTGAGTAATTCCGATGGTCACTCACCTGAAATTCAGCCATAAAATACTGCTCGCCACATCCCTGGTAGTCGTCACGATATTTTCAGTCTTTGCAGCCTATGAAATTCAATTGCAACACCGCGTCATTGATCAAAATTTGGAGGCATCACTCAGCGAAATGAGCCGCCTCACAGCTTCGAATATTTCGCTTTGGCTCAGAAGCCGAATTGGTTTGGTGGAGTCAGAAGCTCAGGCTCTAGCAAAAGCGGAAAGCATCGATGCCTCTTCATTAATCTTGGAACGCCCTGTCTATCTAGAAGGCTTTTTGAAAACATTTTTTGGGCGTGCCGATGGGGCGTATACGATAAGACCCTTTGTCGCTGTCCCTGCTGATTATGATCCTCGTAATCGCCCATGGTATGCCTCGGCAGCGAGTACTGGCGGTACCGTTCTAACTCCTCCTTATGTATTTGCGTCGACAGGTAAATTGGGCATTACCATTGCCAGCCCGGTTTTTCAGAATAGTCGTATGACAGGAGTAGTCGGTGGCGATCTCGGACTAGAGTCAGTGCAGGAAATAGTCACTGCGTTGGACTCTAATGAAAGAGGCAAGGCGTTTCTTGTGGATAAAAATGGGAAGATTTTGGTTAGCTCKGATTCGAATATGGTTCTAAAGGGATTGTCCGATTTATTTCCTGGGCAAACTCCCGAAATCRGAAAAACCTACCAAACGATACGTTCAAATCAGCATGAGTATGTCGTTACGTTCGCGGAAGTAAGGGGATTGCCATCGGTCAAGTGGTATCTCGGATTAGCCGTGGACAAAGAGATTGCCTTCGCGTCCCTATCTGACATGCTTCACTCTGCGATCATAGGTTCTTTAATTGCGGTGGCCCTGGTGCTTATTTCGCTAGGATGCTTGATCAAGGTTCTGCTTAAACCGCTGCAACAACTCGCTGCATCCTTAAAAGAAATTGCGGAAGGTGACGGAGACCTAACACGGCGTCTCCCCCAAAATCGAAATGACGAATTTGGTCAACTGGCTGCTGCCTATAATCGTTTCATAGAACGCATTCAATCTTCGATTCGAGAGGTCTCGCTCAGCGCCGGACAACTCAATTTGTCGAGCCGGAAGGTGTTGGACGTGTCGACATCCTCCTTGYGTCAGTTCGATGAGCAGGAGCAGCGGATACAGAGCATCGCTGCAGCACTCAAGCAACTCGCCGCAACGGCCCAAGACATTGCTAAAAATGCCGCTTTTACCTCTAGTGAGGCGACCTCTGCTCGCGGTCAAGCCGAGGAAGGAAAAAACGTCCTGGATGACGCTCAGGTAGCCATGCAGTTATTGTCAGATGCAATCAGCAATGCTTGTGAACATATGAAGCAGTTGAACCTGAGGACGGACAACATCGGCAATATTCTGGAAGTCATCCAAGGGATTTCCGGACAGATAAATCTACTTGCATTGAATGCAGCCATCGAAGCTGCTCGGGCAGGTGAGGCCGGTCGTGGCTTCGCCGTTGTTGCCGACGAAGTTCGCAGCCTAGCCCACCGAACTCAGAGTTCGGCCGGCCAAATCCAGATTTTAATAGAGGAATTACAGGTCGGTGCTCGCACCACTGTCGAGCAGATGCTGGTGAACCAGAGCCAAAGTCAAACCAGTCTGGGAATAGCCCGTGATGCGAGCGCACGCTTTTGTTCGGTTACTGATCGTATGAGCCTTATCGATGGCCAAAGCTTGTCTATGGCCACAGCCACTGAGGAACAGACGGCAGTGATTGAGGGGCTTAATGCGGATATCAGTGAGATCAACGGAATCAATCAGTTCAACGTTAAGAACCTTGAAGAAACGTTAACCAGCTGTACGTCGCTGGACCGGGAGGCTGTGAAATTGCAGCGGCTGGTCGACGAATTTCGTATCTAAAATATCTGATTTAAAGCGTTTCAAGAATGTGCGATACCTAAAATAAATGAAACGAATTAGATGGGTAAAGTAAGGTCTAGGGCAATTAATAGTTCCAGAGTTATCAAAAACTATTTGAACAGTCTCTTTATGAAACGGGTTATGGCAGAGAAAGGCTGGAGCAAGGACGAGGCTGCACGTCACCTTGCAAACTTTTCGAACTGCGGTAAAAAGATTTCCGTTTCGCAATACCTCAGATCACTCTGAGATCAAAGGTAAAACCTGCTCGACATTGGGCCTAACGATGTTTTAAAAAGCCTTGGCGTCACCCGCGCCAGCGTTGCGCCCCGACTGTGAGGTCTGAATCGCCCCAATTTCGTAGATACATCGGGACTCGAATCTAGCTTGGTGTTGCCCGTAAGAAGCTCATTTCTGACCGTCCGCTTCTGGCCGATTCTGTTGAAAAAGTCGGTTCGCCCAAACAGCCCGGTCATCGACTGGTTAAAACGCCTTTTTTGCACACTGCTACGTGAAATCCGAGTCCGCAAGCCTCTGTCGAAAGTAAAGATTTCAATCTCGGACGCATACTTTTCTGCTGCGCAAACCATGGTCGACTTTTTCAACAGAATCGGCCGATTTCTGCCTGTCACGAAGGGCAATAGTCGACCCGTTGCAGACATTCGTTTTGGTGGGGTTTAGTCCGCGAGCAGCGCGCGTCGGCCTAGAATTGTTAGGTGCCGGGCCGGATGGACTCAAGCATTGCATCGTACTGGGCGCGATAGGCTGCGTAATGTTGCCTCGTAGTGACTATGTTTAGCGAGACGTATGCATTGCCAGTCTGAAGGCACGAAACGACATAATAGGTGGGTCGGCTCTCGCCGGGCCAAGTGCCTTCAAACTCTTGAGTCTTGCCTGAGGCTTGAGCGGCCTGAAATACACGCGGCCCTGAGATAGCCCTATAGAAATCCTCGACAGTCGAGAAGCGATAATCGCAGAACTCGTCCAGTGAGCCGTCGGCTTTTGCGTAAGCAGTGGCCGTAATTGCAGCGAGGTCGTCTGTTGCTACCAACTGGAACGTCTCTGTCCCAGCGTTGCGCGTGAAAATTGCTGGAGCGTCCAGCGAAAAGACGTTGTTGCCAAAGATGTGGTGAGTGGTTGCAGGCGAAGCTGCCGCAGCTCCTGCCGTAAAGATTCCAATAAGTAGTTTCTTAAGCATCCGTCACTCCTAATGTTGGACATAACCGGCGCCGGAGCGCAGCGGAGGGAGCCCAAAAGCGTAGCATTTGGGCGTCCGGTTGATGGACTTTTTAGGTGTCGTGCTAAGAAGAAAAAGAGGACCAGAATTTATTCTAGTTGCTCTAAACGTCCGCTCCTGGCCGATTTTTGCCTGTCGCCATCGTCCGCTTTGGGTCGATTCTGTTGAAAAAGTCGGCTTCCCCAAAATGCTCGAATACTGGTGGGCGAAAACACCTCTTTTGCACGCTGCTACGTAAAATCCGAGTCCGGAAGCCTCTGCCAAAAAGTAAAGATTTCAATCTCGGACGCGTACTTTTCCGATGCGCAAACCATGGCCGACTTTTTCAACAGAATCGGCCAAACGCGGACATTTAGTTCAGTGTGCTTCGCCGAGCGCTACACCCTAGAAATTATATTTATCGAGTCGACGCTTAAAAGCTTCTGCGGATCCCTCCATGATATCGAGCACTGCGGTCGTGGTATCTGTCTGATCGAGCCCACCCGCGGCAAGCCTAGCGCCTCGACCCTGTGCAACCTCCAAGGCATATACCAGGTCCGTGTCGGCATTCACCGGCAAGTTGGCGTTATGCGTGGCCAAGATTAACTGACGCTGGTTCTTCACTTGGCGCAGCAGTGGCACCAACTCTCGATAGATGAAATTGGAATCCAATTCGTCTTCTGGTTGGTCAATGATGATTGGCCCCTCCCCTTTGGCCAACAGCAAATTCAACACCGCCGTGTTTCGCTGCCCTTCTGACAAGGCATTGCTCTGCACGCTTCCCACCAACGTTCGATCCGCCCGGTACAACTCAATATCGACTCGCTCTTCAACCCGGGTTAGCCGGGCATTGCGCCATTGATTCTTTTGTTCGTTGAAGTAGAGTTTTAGCTCTGCCTTATACTCCAGCAGGGGTAACGGCAGCTGACGATCTTCAGCAAGGACTTCTCGAATATGCAGCCAGGGCGAATCAGCCTCGGGCTGAACTTCTTTCAGGTGTTGCAGAAAACTTTCAAACAACACCTTGCCAATGTGCTCCCATGCCCGGCCTAACCGACTGCGACCATCGGGCGCCATGAGGTTCCATGCTTGAAGAAAGCCTTGATCATCCGCCATTTGCTGAATCAACACGCGAATAGAGCCTCGAGCCTTGTCACTGATCTCTGCGGCAACACGCTGGCGAAGCGTAAACTGACGAACCCACAGCAGGCTCATGTCGTGTAACGCCGCACTCAGGCGGTCGCGTTGCGGAGCCAGTACGTCTAGGCGCTTTTTCTTGTCTTGCAACGATTGCTGTTTGGCCTGACGAGCCTTGTCAATATCCTGCAACCGCGCGACATCTTGTGGTTGTAGACCCCGTTCACGACAAGCGGATAAAAAGACTTCTTTGGTGCCATCCAGCGCCGCCGAGATTTGATCCCAACCGTCCCCTTGTTCAAATAATTGGGTCGCGTCTTGGCGCATCTGCTGCGCAAGCGCCGCCACCTGTGCCTGGTAGCTCTGCCTAAGCGCAGCGGCCTCTTGAGTCAACGCATTGAACCAATCGGCCCTGGGCCATGCCTCAACCCGTCCGTCATTCAAAATGCCACGAGAAGACAGCTCACCAGCCAGCGTGCTCAAGCGATTGATATCCTCAGTCACTTGGCTTTTGACCTGTTCGACGTAACGCCGAGCAGTTTCCGCTCGCTGGTAAAGTTGAGCCTCCTCCAACACCTCACTGCGAGCTTGCCACTGGCGGTTTAACTCCTGGAGCTCTTGATTGAGGACCTTGACCTCCGTGTTCAAGGCGCTGAGCTGATCCATGGCCGCGAACAGTTGTTGGATCTCGGCATGCAAAGTGTCTTCTTGACCTTTCAGTCCTTGTAGCTCTGCTGAGCAGGCCTCATCAATCATCGTCAGCAGACTGCCGCCACCATGGACACCGGTTAGCTCACTGATTTGCTGCTGACTGTAGAACTGAACGGGTAGCTGTTGCAGGTACACCGCGAGGTCGTGAGCTTCCCCTTGCAGCAGTGCATGCCCCTGC
>NZ_JBGCUL010000230.1:0-6009 GCF_054177685.1 Pseudomonas sp. P5_A2_2 | reverse complement strand
ACCTGGACGTCACCTTCACCGTGACCTACCGGGTCGATACAGTGGAAAAACGTGATGGCGGGCTCGTTGCAACCTTTGGCAGCGATTACGGACAGGTTCACAAGCAGCGCGTGGTCGATCAGGTGGTCGTCAACCACGGCACCCTTCCCCTGGACGACTTGTACTTCGACCTGCGTCCTCTCTCCACCAATGGCGGCGCGGTAGAGCAGCATGACCTGATCGCTGGCACGGCACAGAACATCGTCACCAATCCCGAAGGACGCTTCCAGCTGTTCCGGATCGGCGACGCCGTGTCTGCTCGCAACACCCACGCGGCCATCTACGACGCTTTACGCCTGGTGAAAGAAATCTGAATCCTGATCTACATGCAGTGAAGGCCCTTCAGCGGGCCTTCACTGTATATCCCCTGCCCTGGCTACATTCCCCGCCGCGCAACCTCAGCGCCTGCCTTCACTGCCCGCCCGACAATGGACTCGATGTTTTGATCGACCATCGACTGCAGCGCTGCTGCCGTCACGCCACGGTAAGCCATCAACGACTCAATCATTTGCTGCGGATCGCGACTGGCAAGCATCTGGCCGCCCCCCACCACCACGCCTTGTGCAGCGCGCTGCGCAATGGCAAGGGGAATTCCCGCAGCCACCGCCTGATTGATCAGTGCCATTTGCAACATTGCCGGGAAAGCCGGCCCGGTCCCCGACAACGCACTTAGGTAATCAATGCAGTCTTCATCAGGCACTTCGTCCGCCGAACCTACGCACTCGAACAGTCGCTGCACCCACTTGCGGTCGCGTTCAACAAGGTTTCCAGCACAGTACCAGGGCGTAAACGACAGCCTGATTTCCACGGCCGCATTCGGCATGGCCCGCACCACTACATCCGCACCGGTGGCCGCGCTGATGGCTGCCGCCGGAACTCCGTCCATCAAGGAAATCACCAGCTTGCCGCGGGCGTTGATCTGCAGTTCACGAAACTGCTCCGGTCGGATGGACAGCACGACAATATCGCTGAGGTCCACCAACTGCTGGTTGTCGGCCAACAGTTCCACGGCTGGCTCGAAGGTACTGACGCCTGAGCGGTTCGAGATCAACAAATGGTCAGGCTTGATGAAACCGCTATCAAGGAGCGCCTCGGCAATTGCACGCCCGAGCCAGCCGGTGCCCCCAATGATGCCCAGAGTTCTATTCTCCATCGGCAGGGGACTCCTCGAATGTTTCTGCCAAGGGTACGAAAACGCCGGGTTCTTTTTCCGCGTAGCCAAATTTTCCATAAAAGCGGTCCAGCTCGCGCCGCTTCGGTACTTTGCCGGTGAACACGCTCACGTACTGAGGAATCCGTCGAAATCGAACGACAATATCTTCATTGGTTTTCATGGAGATGTAGCCGATCTGCGTGAGGTAGATGGTCCTGGCCCGAACATCGGCCCCCTCGGCGTCGTAGCCAAACCGTCGGAACATCGCGGCCAGGGCATTCATCCGCGCCTCGTCGGCTAAAGCGATTTCAGCTTTGACCTCGTCCGATTGCAGCGCCCAACTGCGCACGGCAAATTCGAACTGCGAGTCGAACAGTTCAGGGTTCACCCAGCATTCGAAGACGTTGAGAATCGCTTCGGAAATACTTTCTGCGTAACTCTCGCATTGGCTGACCATACCGCCGGTGTTCTTGTCCCGCCATCGAGCCAGAAGTGCCGCGAGCAGCTGTTCCCGATCTTCATAGAACCAATAGAAGCTGGTACGAGATAAATTCAAGCGTTTGGCCAGCGGCATCACCCGCACAGCATCCACCCCCGACTCTTTAAGAGCTTCGTAGGCGGCGTCCAGCCAGACATCGACGGAGCCTCGCCAGCCTGCGTCTTGCGCTTTGGTTTTCGCCCTTCCTGTCTGTGACATCCGGGTTGCACCTTTAATCTGAAAATTCTTCCCCACTGTACACCCCACGATCTGTCACGTACACGGCATGTACATGGGCGTACATTTTCGAGACATTCGTAGAGATGCATACCTCCAGTAAGCATCGGAACCGACGCTGGGCGATTATTCGGAGCATGCCTGGAAACAGGTGGTGAGTGGGTGCTAAATGCTCTCGCCGGGTGTTGATACCAGGCGTAGGATCGATACGATGACTGCTAATAACACGTGGTTGGAAGGCGACTTCCAACCAATTCTGCACTCACACGCAAACGCAAGACATATACCGCCGCACTGTAAGGCCGCGCGCCCCTTCGCAGTACAAGGGCCGTGTTCTCACAACAACAAAAGCGAGGTGAAAACATGTCTGGTAATCGTGGTGTCGTGTATCTCGGCGCAGGCAAGGTCGAGGTGCAGACCATCCCCTATCCGAAAATGGAAGACCCACGCGGCAAGCGCATTGACCATGGCGTGATCCTGCGCGTGGTTTCGACCAATATCTGCGGCTCCGACCAGCATATGGTGCGTGGCCGGACCACGGCCCAGGTCGGGCTGGTGCTTGGCCATGAGATTACTGGTGAGGTGATCGAGAAAGGCCGTGATGTGGAAAACGTGCAGATCGGTGACCTGGTCTCGGTGCCGTTCAACGTCGCCTGCGGCCGTTGTCGCAGTTGCAAGGAACAGCACACCGGCGTCTGCCTGACGGTCAACCCGGCGCGCCCCGGCGGTGCCTATGGCTATGTTGACATGGGCGACTGGGTTGGCGGCCAGGCCGAATACGTGCTGGTGCCTTATGCCGACTTCAACCTGCTGAAGCTGCCCGACCGCGACAAGGCCATGGAGAAAATCCGCGACCTGACCTGCCTCTCCGATATCCTGCCGACCGGCTACCACGGCGCGGTGACCGCCGGTGTCGGCCCTGGCAGCACGGTGTATATCGCCGGTGCCGGTCCCGTCGGCCTGGCTGCTGCCGCCTCCGCCCGTTTGCTGGGTGCGGCGGTGGTGATCGTCGGCGACGTGAATCCGCTGCGTCTGGCGCATGCCAAGGCCCAGGGCTTCGAGATCGCCGACCTGACCCAGGACACTCCGTTGCACGAGCAAATCGCCGACCTGCTCGGTGAGCCGGAAGTCGATTGTGCGGTCGATGCGGTCGGCTTCGAAGCCCGTGGCCACGGCCATGACGGCGCGCAGCACGAGGCCCCGGCCGACGTGCTCAACGCGCTGATGGGCGTGGTGCGGGTCGCCGGCAATATCGGTATCCCCGGTCTGTATGTCACCGAAGACCCGGGCGCGGTCAACAAAGCCGCCAAGCATGGCAGCCTGAACATCCGTTTCGGCCTCGGCTGGGCCAAGTCCCACAGCTTCCACACCGGCCAGACCCCGACGATGAAGTACAACCGTCAGCTGATGCAGGCGATCATGTGGGACCGGATCAACATTGCCGAGGTCGTCGGCGTACAGGTGATCAGCCTGGACGACGCGCCGCGCGGTTACCACGAGTTCGATGCCGGGGTGCCGAAAAAATTCGTCATGGATCCGCACAAGCTGTTTAGCGCCGCCTAAGGAGTTGGTTGGGAAAAGGGCAGCTTTGAGCTTAATGCCGATCAGTCAAGGCGTTGAACGCCGCAATCCTTGTGGGAGCGAACCTGTTCGCGATGACGGTGGCACAGTCAACACTTGCTTTGCCCGACAATCCGCCATCGCGAGCAAGCTCGCTCCCACAGGTTTTTGAGCTGCCCTTTTTTATGGATCATCCAGGAAACCCACCACACATTGATTACTTCATACACTCAGGTACGTTCACGCCTTCGCTTTAATCGCATACAGCCCACCGATAATCACCAGCGCTGCGCCGACAACCACCCAGGCATCAGGGCGCTCGGCAAAAACGATCACCCCAATCAACGTGGCGAACACCAGAAGCGCATAGTTGAAAGGCTGCAGGGTAGAAGCGGTCGCGTATTTCAGTGCTTGAATGAGGAGAATCTGAGCGACTACTCCCGTCAATGACAGGATCCCCATCAAGAGGCCCTGGACCGGAGTTGGAGAAACCCATGCGGGCAGCCCCACAAATGTGATCGTCAGGGCACCCACACTTGCCATAAAAAGCATGTTCGTCGCAAAGGAATCGTGCTGGCTAATTCGGCGCGTCAGTACATTGAATACTGCAAACCCCAAAGCAGACAGCAGGGGAATCAGCGCTGCCAGTTCAAAGACGCCCGCGCCTGGTCGCAGGATAATCAGTGTCCCGGTGAACCCTATGGCAGCCGCGATCCAGCGTCGTAGCCCGACAAGCTCTCCTAGCAGCCCCCCTGCCAATGCCAGAGTCATCAGAGGGAATACCGCATAGAGAGCGTGCATTTCAGCCAGGCCTAAATAGCGCAGCCCGACTCCGAACAGTACTATTTCACCCACGGCTAACAGCGCTCGAATGATTTGGAGCCAAGGGTGCTTGCTCCGAAACTGTTCCTTGACCCTACCTTGGTAGGCGGCATATCCGAAGGCAAATACGACAAACACCCAATAACGCACCATGACCAACTGGGCAACCGGGATGTCTTTGACCAGCACCTTGGTTATTCCGTCCTGGCTCGCGAAGATAAGCATCGAAAGCAGGCATAGGAAAATCCCGAGTTGGGGCCTTGTGACCCCAGGACCAGCGGCGACGGTGGGCGTAGTCAAGTACGCCGTGTTTTCTGTTTGACCGCTCTTCAATCGCACTTCGGTCATGCCCTCCTCCTTAAAATTTCAGCGACTCCGGTTTGGAGCGTTACAGCAGCCCGCAGTCGCGGTTAAAGACCAGCACTCACTGAGGATTGATCAGGCATTCTTTATTTCACCAGCCGTGTTTCTTTCGAAGGCCGGTAACCAAAATACGAGCTGTAGCATTTGCTGAAATGGCTCGGTGAAACAAAGCCGCATGCGACCAGCACATCAACCTGAGACAGCTCTGTGTGCTGAAGTAATCGCCGTGCTTCGGTAATGCGCAATTCCAGGTAATACCGTTGCGGCGTGGTACCCAGTTGCTCTTTGAACAAGCGCTCTATTTGTCGACGGGAACGTCCGGCATAGACCGCCAGTTGGTCCATTTGCAACGGTTCTTCCAGGTTGGCGTCCATCAGTTTGACCACCTCTTTGAGGGGGGCGCTCAACGAGATGTTTTGTGTCGGTTTGATACGCCGATACCGTGACTCTTCGAAAGACAGAATGTCTTCGATGCCCTCGACAAGCGCCTTGCCATGCAGCCCTTTGATCCACTCGAGAGCCATATGATAAGCACCCGCCGGACTCGAAGCCGTGAGCCGGTCTCGATCCATGACAAATGCTTCACTGGTGACATGCGTTACTTTTGAAATTTCTGCGAGCGCAGGTCGATGTTCGGGATGAATCGCACAACGATACCCCTCAAGCAAACCTGACACGCCCAAAAACCACGCCCCATTCCACAGCCCGGCCAGGGTAATACCCAGTTCCGATGCCGTTTTAAGGATGCTGATCAGCTCGTGATTGACTTTGAGTTCAGTGCGATAGCCGCCGCATATGACCAGCAAATTCAGGTCTTTGAGTGCTGCCACGTCCAAACGCGCATCCGGTCGAWTGATCAGGCCAAGGTCGCTGGTAACCTCTCCGTCCTGCAACCCGAAGGTTCGTGAAGAGAACAACGCAGGACGCAAAAGGTTGGCGGTGACAATCGTATCGAGCGCTTGCGTAAATGCAGGCAACGAGAAGTGTTCGAGCAGTAAAAATCCTGCCCGGGCATGAGCCGTCGGCTCGCTCCGACTCTCTTCCAGATAGCGCAGGTTTTTACCTTTCATACACCCGCTGAAATCTCGTCGTTCGATCACTTTACGCCTCGCTTATTTACTCTAACGAATGCAGCCTTTGTGCAAACCACGGTTGAATCCGCGCTTGCGAAGAATCAACCGCTGGCGCCGTGACCGTACTGTTTATGCGAGCTGGAACCCGTGGGCCAGAGGGTCTTTGTCATCGACAAAAATAGTGTTGTGACCTGTCACCTCAGCCCAGCCGCTGATACTTGGATTCATGCCGTCGAAGGTTCCGACCTTTACCGACGCCTCCACTTTTCCTTCGTAGATTGTAC
>NZ_JBGCUL010000229.1:0-6035 GCF_054177685.1 Pseudomonas sp. P5_A2_2 | reverse complement strand
ATTCTGCTGTTGATGATGTGGGGGCTGCACAAGGCGTTTTATCTGGAGTCGCAGAAGCAGATTGCGCAGATGCATTCACTGGCACCGGTGTCCGGATCACGGCGGGGCGGGTGGCGTCAGCGTTTGAGCCAGGCCGTGCATTTCCCGTCGCGGGATGAGGTTTATCGCTTCCTCGATACGACGGTGCGCCCGGCGATTGAAGAGGTCTCGGCGGTATTCATCGAGAAGGGCCTCAAGGTCATCACGCATCCAGAACCGGTCAACGACAGCGTCAGCCTGGAAATCGGTCACGGTGACGAACATCCATTTATCTACCAGGTGCAAATGCGCGGCTACTTTACGCCGTCGTTTGCCCGGGGTGGCATGGGTTCCAAGGAGCTCAACAACCGTCGTTACTACCGCGCCGAAGTGCATTTGAGCGAGGGCAGCCAAAACTACGATCTGGTGGGCTACACCAAGGAGCAGATCATCAACGACATCCTCGACCAGTACGAACGGCACATGCAGTTCCTGCATCTGGTGCGTTGATCGCGGGCAGGGCGCCGGGGCTTTTCAGCTCTCGGCGCTCAGCACCATGAACAACACCAGCGCCGCCACCGGAATGCTGAACACCATCGTGCCGATCCCCAGTTCCGTACTCAATGCCTGGCCGGCGGTCACCACGCCGATGGCGCCGTTGATCACTGTCAACGCCAGCCACAGGATCACGAAACTGTAGGTGAGTGTCTGACGGCTRAAGCCGAGTTTCTCGCCGATGAACAGCATCATCGCGAGCAGGACCAGGCCGAAGGTGATGATGATGATCGTGGTGTGCATGGTTTCTTCCATCCTTGCGATAGCTATCGCGTCTTCGTTGCTTTGGCGACTTTGTTCCTGTCGGCCCAGATCGCGCAAGCCTGTCGCTGTTTTGTTCATGTCTCCGGGCAGATTGAATTTCTGTGAAACGTTTCAGCATTTAGTCGAGTCCCAGGTTTTTTGGCGTCCGTGCGGGCGTATGCTGGGCGACTGGCGAAGCAGTCGAGACCAGATTCAAGACCGACAAGAGAGGATTCGATGACTTACACCGCTGCCGAAAACCGCTACGACTCCATCCCTTACCGCCGCGTGGGCCGCAGCGGCCTGGTGCTGCCGGCGCTGTCGTTGGGCCTGTGGCACAACTTCGGCGACAGCACGCCGATCGATACCCAGCGCGCCTTGTTGCGCACGGCATTCGACCTGGGCATCAACCACTTCGACCTGGCCAACAACTACGGCCCTCCGTACGGCAGCGCCGAGATCAACTTCGGCCGTTTGCTGCGCGAAGACTTCAAGCAGTACCGCGACGAACTGATCATTTCCAGCAAGGCTGGTTGGGATATGTGGCCCGGCCCTTACGGTCAGGGCGGCGGTTCACGCAAGTACGTGCTGGCCAGCCTCGACCAGAGTCTGCAACGCTTGGGCGTGGATTACGTCGACATCTTCTACTCCCACCGTTTTGATCCGGATACGCCGCTGGAAGAAACCGCCAGTGCACTCGCCGCAGCGGTGCAACAGGGCAAGGCTTTGTATATCGGCATCTCGTCCTATTCCGGGGTGAAAACCCGTGAAATGGCCCAGTTGCTCAAGGAATGGAAAGTCCCGTTGCTGATMCATCAACCGGCGTACAACCTGCTCAACCGCTGGGTGGAAAAAGACCTGCTGGACACCACTGACGAACTTGGCACTGGCGTGATTGCCTTCACCCCGCTGGCTCAGGGCTTGTTGACCGACAAATACCTCAACGGTGTGCCGGCGGATGCACGGGTCAATCGTCCGGGCGGTGGTTCGTTGCAGGCGTCGCATTTGTCCGAGGCCAACATCGCCCAGGTGCGGGCACTCAATGAAATCGCCAAGCGTCGTGGCCAGAGTCTGGCGCAACTGGCGCTGGCCTGGACCCTGCGCGATCCACGGGTCACGTCGGCATTGATTGGTGCGAGCCGGCCGGAGCAGATCATCGAGAACGTCGGGGCGTTGAAGAATTTGAGCTTCAGTGCAGAGGAACTGGCGGAGATTGACCGATTTGCCCAGGAGGGTGGGATCAATCTTTGGGAGAAGCCTTCTACTGCTGAGTAAGTAGTGGGTGCCGGACTATTCGGCGCCTTTCAGATCGCCATCGTCGGAACGCCGCCCGGAGCAAGCTCGCTCCCACAGTGTCCTTGTCGTACACAAATCCTGTGAATACCGCCGAACCTGTGGGAGCGAGCTTGCTCGCGATGAGGCCAGTCCTGACAGCAAAGATTTCAGGGGTCAGCGAAAGAAAGGCACATCCCCCAACACAGTCGCCCGCTGCATCACCCGCCGCTCCGGGCGGTAATCATCCGCCGCGTAATGCTGAGTCACGCGGTTGTCCCAGAACGCAATGTCGTCCTGCTGCCAGCGCCAGCGAATGGTGAACTCCGGCCGCGTTGAATGGGCAAACAGGAACTTCAGAATCGCCCCGCTTTCGGTTTCCGACAGTTCGTTGATCTTCGAGGTGAAGCCTTCGTTGACGAACAGCGAGCGGCGCCCGCTGACCGGGTGCGTGCGGATCACCGGGTGCGACAGCGGCGGATTCTTGCGTCGTGCCTCTTCCCACTGGACCAGCGCCTCGGGCGTGTTGCCATAGCGCTCCAGCGGGAATGAACGGGTGAAATCGTGGGTGGCGGTCAGCCCTTCGAGCAAGGTTTTCATCGGCGCCGACAGGGCTTCATACGCCGCAATCCCGCTGGCCCACAACGTGTCGCCGCCAAACGCCGGCAGCAACTTGGCGCTGAGCACGGCGCCCATGGCCGGGGTCGGCAAAAAGGTCACGTCGGTGTGCCAGATCGCATTATCGCGCACGTCGGTGACGGCGGTGTCGAGGATCAGTACTTGCGGTTGTTCCGGCACGTTGGGGTAGATCGGGTGAATGTGCAGGTCGCCGAAACTCGCGGCGAACCGCGCCTGTTGCTGTGGTGTGATTGGCTGGTCGCGGAAGAACAGGACTTGATGCTTGAGCAGGGCCTGCTCGATGGCATCGCGCTGCTCCAGGTTCAGCGGCTGGCTGATGTCGATGCCACTGATTTGCGCGCCGAGGGCGGAGCTTAGAGGAACGATGGTCAGTTGGCTCATGGTGGTTCTCTTCAATCCGGTGTGCCGAGCTTTTTGTGGGAGCGAGCTTGCTCGCGATAGCGGATTGTCAGGCGACACAGGTGTTGAATGTGCAACCGTCATCGCGAGCAAGCTCGCTCCCACATGAATACTGTCAGTGATTTTGGCCGTGCCACGGCACCAGTTTGCGTTGCAGGGCACGCAGGCCCAACTCCATGGCAAAGGCAATCAGCGCGATCACCAGAATCCCCAGCAGCACCACATCGGTGACCAAAAACTGCGCAGCCGATTGCACCATGAAGCCCAGACCGCTGGTGGCGGCGATCAATTCGGCGGCGACCAGCGTCGACCAACCCACGCCGAGGCCAATGCGCACACCGGTCAAGATATCCGGCAAGGCACTGGGCAAAATGACGTGGCGAATCAACTGCGCGCGGGTCGCACCCAGCGACTGCGCGGCACGCAATTTGGCCGGGTCGACCGTGCGCACACCGGTGGCGGTGGCGATGGCAATCGGGGCGAAGATCGCCAGGTAGATCAGCAGCACTTTCGACAATTCACCGATGCCGCACCAGATCACGATCAGTGGCAGATAAGCCAGCGGCGGAATCGGCCGGTAGAACTCGATCAGCGGGTCGAGCACGCCACGGGCGATACGGTTGGCGCCGATGGCGATTCCCACTGGCACGGCGGTGAGAATCGCAAAACCGAGGCCCAGGCCGATGCGGCCCAGACTCGCGCCCAGGTGCTGCCACAGGGTTGAATCCATGTAACCCGAAGTCGCCAGCAGCCAACCTTTTTGCAGTACGGCGGAAGGTGGCGGCAGGAATAGCGGTTCGATCAAACCGGTCGCGGTTACGGCCCACCAAATAACAAGGAGAGCGACCAGTGTCAGCACACTGATCCAGCGAGTGCTCAAACGGCGACTTGCCGGAATCACGGTGGTGCCTGGCGTTATCGCCGCGACGGGAATTTCGTAGCTGCTCATGCGCGCTCCTGCCGCTGGGCGGCGCTGCGTTGGGAGAACACTTTGGCGAGTACGTGTTCGCGGGTTTCGATAAAACGCGGGTCGGACTTGATCGAGCGAGCCGACTCGCCGGCGGCATAACGCTGACCGAAATCGAGGCTCAGGCGCTCGACGATTTGCCCAGGGTTGGGCGCCAACAGAATCAGGTCGGTGGCGAGGAACACGGCTTCTTCGATGTCGTGGGTAATCAGGAACACCGGTTTGGCGGTGCGTTGCCAGACTTGCAGCAACAGTTCCTGCATCTGCTCGCGGGTGAAGGCGTCGAGGGCGCCGAAAGGTTCGTCCATCAGTAACACACGCGGGTCGGCGGCGAGGGCGCGGGCCAGGCCGACACGCTGCTTCTGGCCGCCGGAAAGCTGCCAGATGCGGCGCAATTCAAAACCGGAAAGGTCGACCAGGGCGAGCATTTCCCTGGCACGAGCTTCGCGTTTGTCCCGGGCGATGCCGGCCAGTTCAAGACCGAACCCGACATTGGCCAGTACGTCTTGCCACGGCAGCAACGCGTCGTCCTGGAACACCACGCCACGCTCGGCACTCGGGCCTTGGACTGGCACGCCGTCGAGGGTGATGCGCCCGGCGCTGGGCTCGACGAAACCGGCAATCAGGTTCAACAGCGAAGTCTTGCCACTGCCGGACGGGCCAAGGGCGACCAGCAATTGCCGGGGGCCCAGGCTCAGGGAGATATCCGCCAACACCGGTTCCGGGTTGCCGGGGTACTGTGCGCTGATGCGCTCCAGCTGTAGCAAGGCCATCGCGTTGACTCCCGATCAGTTGGTGATGAACTTGGCGCTGACGTAGGGCGCGTAGTCCGGCAGCACGGCCTCGACCTTGCCTTGCTCCTTGAGGAACGCCGCGGTGTCGGTGATGGCTTTGGTAGTCGGTGCGCCGAGGGTGAGCACCTGGTCAGCTGCCAGCGGGTAGACGTTGCCTTGCAGCAGCAATGGAATGTCGCTGGCCTTGGCGCCGGAGAGCTTCACCAGTTTGTCGACGTTGCCTTGGTTGGCGAGCCAGGCTTGCGGGTCTTTGCGGTAATCGGCGTAGGCGTCCAGAGTCACTTTGGCGAACGTAGTGACGATTTCCGGATGCTTCTCGGCGAAATCCTTGCGCACGATCCAGGCATCGAAGGTCGGTGCGCCGAACTTGGCCAGCTCGCCGGAGGTGATCAGTACCTTGCCGTTTTCCTTGGCGACACCGAGGGCCGGGTCCCACACGTAAGTGGCATCGATGTCACCGCGTTTCCAGGCGGCRATGATCGCGGGTGGMGCCAGGTTGAGAACGGTGACTTTCGAKGGGTCGATGTTCCAGTGCTTGAGCGCWGCSAGCAGGCTGTAGTGACCGGTGGAMACAAATGGCACGGCGATTTTCTTGCCGATCAGGTCTTGCGGGGTCTTGATCCCGGAACCGTCGCGGGCGACCAGGGCTTCGGCGGCGCCGATCTGGGTGGCGATGAGGAAGGTTTCTACCGGGACTTTGCGAGTGATGGCGGCGGTCAGAGGGCTGGAGCCGAGGTAGCCGATCTGCACGTCGCCGGAGGCGATGGCAGCGATGATATCGGCACCGTTGTCGAATTTGCGCCAGCTGATATCGGCCTGGGTGGCCTTTTCGTAGGCGCCGTCGGCCTGGGCGACTTTCGCCGGGTCAACGGTGGTCTGGTAGGCGACGGTGAAGTCGGCCGCCTGGGCAAAAAAACTTGCGGTAGCCAAGGAAGCGGCCGCCAGCAAGCGTAGAGGGAAAGTCAGTTTCATCAGAAAGCTCCTTGTCAGGCGACCGAGTGTCGGCGTGAGAAAGAGACTAAATGATCTAAGAATTCTAAAATAAATAACTTTTTAGAATTAGCTTATGAGGGGAAAATTCTCAGAGAGACCGCTGCGCGGTCTATCGCGAGCAAGCTCGCTCCCACAGGATTTGCGCAGTTCCTGTG
>NZ_JBGCUL010000228.1:0-6070 GCF_054177685.1 Pseudomonas sp. P5_A2_2 | reverse complement strand
TCGGAAACTTGCACTATTGCTACGAAAAACACTTACAAACCAGAAAAACGAAAACCCACCAAACAAACACAACCAACATAAATCAAAAAAAACGGCCCCACCAGTTCTCATGGCGAAGCCGTTTATTCAGGTGTTCATGATTGCACTCGGCATTCATGAACACGAACTGTAATCAAGGAAGCTTGCCGCCACCCAGACTGTCCAGACCACCGGTTCCTTTTTTGTTTGTAGAACGCTTTGTCCGAACTTTTTGCACCGTAGGCACAGCAGTATCCACAGTCATGGTCGGTACAGGAATCGTGCAGTCTGTATCAGGCGTCTGGCCGACTGCGGTTGCTGGAATATGAGGCTGAGTTTCTTGAGCCTTGGTTTCATCCCTATTAGACATTTTCAACTTCTCCCTAAGTAATTTTTTATTATCCGAAGCGCGACATTGTGGGTCAACTTCATCATTACCGCACAGAAAACATAGGCATTCCCAAACTAAAGATCCACCCACTATTAATCTCAAAGTATTACCTAAATTAAAAATACCTGTTCTTTACTCGGCAGACTTTGGCTACCCCGTCCACAAACGCACCTGTCGAGGATCGACGAAGAAAAAAGATAAATCGTCTATAGTCAATTGACCTGCATCATGCTTTGTTACATCTGCTACACCATTCATGATTTTTCCCCAACGCGACCAAAGGTCGCACCCGCAGGCTAGAGCGACAGGCGTATCATTGAGCCACTGCAACACCCCTTTTTGACCGCGGTCGGCAGGTACTGACCGAGGCACTTTTCCACTGCCGTGGGATGCAATGATGAGCAACCAGATTCCGGTACACGACGTCACTCCACCTGCCAGGAACGCGAACAACAGCGTCGACCTCTACGCCTCCAGGGAAAAAATCTACACCCGCGCCTTCACCGGCCTGTTCCGCAACTTGCGTATGACTGGCGGTGCCCTGTTGTTCCTGCTGTATTTCGGCACGGTGTGGTTGAACTGGGGCGGTCATCAGGCCGTCTGGTGGAACCTGCCGGAGCGCAAGTTCTTCATTTTCGGCGCCACCTTCTGGCCCCAGGACTTCATTCTGCTGTCCGGCATGTTGATCATCGCCGCGTTCGGCCTGTTCTTCATCACCRTGTACGCCGGCCGGGTCTRGTGCGGCTATACCTGCCCGCAAAGCGTCTGGACCTGGATCTTCATGTGGTGCGAAAAAGTCACCGAAGGTGACCGCAACCAACGCATCAAGCTAGACAAGGCGCCGATGAGCGCCAACAAGTTCCTGCGCAAACTCAGCAAACACACCATGTGGCTGCTGATCGGTTTCGTCACCGGCATGACTTTCGTCGGCTACTTCTCGCCGATCCGCGAACTGGTGTTCGACTTCTTCACCGGCCAGGCGGATGGCTGGTCGTACTTCTGGGTCGGTTTCTTCACCCTCGCCACTTACGGCAACGCCGGCTGGTTGCGCGAACAGGTGTGCATCTACATGTGCCCGTACGCACGCTTCCAGAGCGTGATGTTCGATAAGGACACCCTGATCGTTTCCTACGATCCGCGCCGTGGCGAAAGCCGTGGCCCGCGTAAAAAAGGCATCGACTACAAGGCCCAGGGCCTGGGTGACTGCATCGACTGCACCATGTGCGTCCAGGTCTGCCCGACCGGTATCGACATCCGTGACGGCCTGCAAATCGAATGCATCGGTTGCGCCGCCTGCATCGATGCCTGCGACGCCATCATGGACAAGATGGAATACCCGCGCGGGCTGATCAGCTACACCACCGAGCACAACCTGTCCGGGCAGAAAACCCATAAACTGCGCCCGCGCCTGATCGGCTATGCCGTGGTGCTGCTGGCGATGATCAGCTTGCTGGTGACGGCATTCTTCATGCGTGCGCTGGTGGGTTTCGATGTCAGCAAGGACCGCGTGCTGTACCGCGAAAACGCCGAAGGCCGGATCGAAAACGTCTACAGCCTGAAAATCATGAACAAGGACCAGCGCGACCATACCTACGTGCTCGAAGCCTCTGGCCTGCCGGATCTCAAATTGCAGGGCCGGCGCGAGATCAAGGTCGCGGCCGGCGAGATCGTCAGCCAGCCTGCCGAGCTGTCCGTCGCGCCGGAAAAACTGCCGTCGAGCACCAACGAGGTGAAATTCATCCTCAAGGATGCCGATGACGACAGCGTCCACATTGAAGCCAAGAGCCGGTTCATCGGCCCACAAATTCGTTGAGAGAACTGAACATGCCCGCAGCAACTGCCGCAAGCCCCTGGTACAAGCACCTTTGGCCGTGGATCATCATCGGGATCCTGGCCTGCTCGGTGGCCTTGACCTTGTCCATGGTGACCATCGCGGTGAACAACCCGGACAATCTGGTCAACGACAACTACTACGAGGCTGGCAAAGGCATCAACCGCTCCCTCGACCGTGAGCTGCTGGCCCAGACCCTGAAAATGCGCGCCAGCGTTCATCTCGATGGCGTGACCGGCGAGGTTGACCTGCGCTTGAGCGGCGAGAGCCAGCCCAAGACCCTGGAGCTGAACCTGATCTCGCCGACCCAGCCGGAAAAGGATCGCAAGATCACCCTGGCCCGCAGCGAAACCGAACAGGGCCGCTACATCGGCCAGTTGAGCGACAAGATCGAAGGCCGGCGTTTTATCGAGTTGCTCGRCACCCAGGACGAGCACATCTGGCGCATGTTCGAAGAAGAAATGGTCAGCCATGACAAGGATCTGCTGCTCGGCGACGAACCGTTGCAAGGTGCGGAAGACCTGAAGAAGTAAAGCCGCGCTTCGCGCATCGCGAGCAAGCTCGCTCCCACAGTTGATCAGCACCATGCTCAGATCCTGAGTACACCAACGATCCCTGTGGGAGCGAGCTTGCTCGCGATGAGGCCCTATCAGACGATAGAGATTCAGCAGTACCAGTGAATACTCCATGACCACCACCCCACTCCCCTGCTACCACTGCGCCCTGCCCGTCCCGTCCGGCAGTCGCTTCATCGCCGTCGTGCTCGGGGAGTCCCGCGAATTCTGCTGCCCGGGTTGCCAGGCCGTGGCCGAAGCCATTGTCGCCGGTGGCCTGGAAAGCTATTACCGGCACCGCAGCGAAGCCTCGGCCAACCCCGAAGCGCTGCCCGTGCAACTGGTGGACGAACTGGCGCTGTACGACCGCGCCGATGTGCAGCAGCCCTTTGTTCGCCACGAAGGCGAAATGGCGCAAATCACGCTGTTGATGGAAGGCATCAGCTGCGCGGCCTGCGGCTGGCTGATCGAAAAACATCTGCGCACCTTGCCGGCCGTGGCCGAAGCACGCCTGAACCTGTCCAACCATCGCCTGCACGTGCGCTGGGCCGACGGGCAATTACCGCTGAGCCAAATGCTCAGCGAACTGCGCCAGATCGGTTACGCCGCACACCCGTATCAGGCCGACCGCGCCTGCGAACAACTGGCCAGCGAAAACCGCCTGGCCCTGCGCCAGCTCGKGGTGGCCGGGCTGCTGTGGTTTCAGGCAATGATGGCAACCATGGCCACCTGGCCTGAATTCAACATCGATCTCAGCCCTGAAATGCACACCATCCTGCGCTGGGTCGCACTGTTCCTTACCACCCCGATCGTGTTCTACAGCTGCACGCCGTTCTTCAAAGGCGCCATGCGCGATCTGCGCACCCGCCACCTGACCATGGATGTTTCGGTGTCGCTGGCCATCGGCAGTGCCTACATCGCCGGGATCTGGACCTCGATCACCGGGGTCGGCGAACTGTATTTCGATGCCGTCGGCATGTTTGCCCTGTTCCTGCTGGCCGGGCGTTATCTGGAGCGGCGCGCCCGCGAGCGCACGGCTGCCGCCACTGCGCAGCTGGTGAATCTGCTGCCTGCCTCGTGTCTGCGACTGACACCCGACGGCCAGAGCGAACGCATTCTGCTCAGTGAACTGCGTGTCGGCGATCAAGTGCTGGTTCATCCGGGCGCCATTCTGCCGGCTGACGGCAAGATCCTCGACGGCCAGTCGAGTGTCGACGAGTCGCTGCTGACCGGCGAGTACCTGCCGCAACCCCGCACCCTCGGCGATGCGGTCACCGCCGGCACCCTGAACGTCGAAGGCGCACTGACCGTCGAGGTTCAGGCCCTGGGTCAGGACACTCGCCTCTCGGCCATCGTTCGCCTGCTCGATCGTGCCCAGGCCGAAAAACCGCGACTGGCGGAAATCGCCGACCGCGCCGCGCAATGGTTCCTGCTGTTGTCGCTGATTGCCGCCGCCGCGATTGGCCTGTTGTGGTGGGAGCTCGACTCATCGCGGGCATTCTGGATCGTGCTTGCGATGCTGGTGGCGACCTGCCCGTGCGCCTTGTCGCTGGCGACGCCGACCGCCCTCACTGCAGCCACCGGCACACTGCACAAACTCGGTCTGTTGCTGACCCGTGGTCATGTGCTGGAAGGCCTGAACCAGATCGACACGGTGATTTTCGACAAGACCGGCACCCTCACCGAAGGGCGCCTGGCGCTGCGTTCGATCCGCCCCCTCGGCGCGCTCGACAGCGATCAATGCCTGAGCCTCGCCGCCGCCTTGGAAAACCGCTCCGAACACCCGATCGCCCGTGCTTTCGGTCGTGCGCCGATGGCTGCCGAAGAAGTCCACAGCAGCCCGGGTCTTGGCCTGGAGGGCCTGGTTGACGGGCGACGCCTGCGCATCGGCCAACCTCGCTTCGTCTGCGAACTCAGCTGCGCCGTGGTGCCGTCGATGCCCGAAGAAGCCGGCCAATGGCTGCTGCTCGGCGACAGCCAGGGACCGCTGGCCTGGCTCGTCCTCGATGATCGCTTGCGTGCCGATGCGCCCGCGTTGCTGGCCGCGTGCAAGGCGCGTGGCTGGCGCACGCTGTTGTTGTCCGGCGACAGCTCGCCGATGGTCGCCAGCGTGGCGGCGGAACTGGGCATTGATGAAGCCCGTGGCGGCTTGCGTCCGGACGACAAACTGCAGGTCCTGCAACAACTGCACAAGGAAGGTCGCAAGGTGTTGATGCTGGGGGACGGGGTCAATGACGTGCCAGTGCTGGCGGCGGCGGATATCAGCGTCGCCATGGGCTCGGCCACGGACCTGGCAAAGACCAGTGCCGACGCCGTGCTGTTGTCCAACCGCCTCGACGCGCTGGTGCAAGCCTTCAGCCTGGCGCGGCGCACCCGCCGGGTCATTATCGAGAACCTGCTGTGGGCAGGGCTGTACAATGGCCTCATGCTGCCCTTCGCCGCCCTCGGCTGGATCACTCCGGTCTGGGCAGCGGTGGGCATGTCGATCAGTTCGTTGACCGTGGTGTTGAACGCGCTGCGCCTGACTCGCATGCCGAGCGCGCCCACCCCAGGCACCACGCCAGAAACCCGCCCGCTGCCGGCCTGAGCCGCGCGGGCATGGAGTCCAGATGCCAGCTCTATACGTGATGATTCCCGCTGCGCTGCTGATCGTGGCCATCGCCGTCTATATCTTCTTCTGGGCGGTCGACAGCGGTCAGTACGACGACCTCGACGGCCCGGCCCACAGTATCCTGTTCGACGACCAGGACCCGAACCACACCGCCGCCGTCGATGAAGCCAGCGGTCAACCGGCCAAACCGCAAGACAAGGCACCGCCCCATGCTTGAGTTGGCGCCCCTGCTGGTGTCTGCAGTGATCCTCGGCTTGCTCGGTGGCGGCCATTGCCTGGGCATGTGCGGCGGCTTGATGGGCGCGCTGACCCTGGCGATTCCCAAGGAACAACGCAGCCGCCGCTTTCGCTTGCTGCTGGCCTACAACCTGGGACGGATTCTGAGTTATGCCTGCGCCGGTCTGCTGATCGGCCTGGCCGGATGGGCCGTGGCCAGCAGCCCGGCGGCGATGTTCCTGCGCATCCTCGCCGGGTTGCTGCTGATTGCCATGGGCCTGTACCTGGCCGGCTGGTGGAGCGGCCTGACCCGTATCGAAAGTCTCGGTCGAGGCCTGTGGCGGCACATCCAGCCAGTCGCCAACCGCTTGCTGCCGGTGTCGAGCGTGCCGCGTGCGCTGCTGCTGGGTGCGCTCTGGGGCTGGCTGCCGTGCGGTCTGGTTTACAGC
>NZ_JBGCUL010000227.1:0-6106 GCF_054177685.1 Pseudomonas sp. P5_A2_2 | reverse complement strand
CCCGCGTCATCGTTGACGACCATCGCGAGCAAGCTCGCTCCTACAGGGTAAGGCTGGTCGTCTTCACTCGGGCAACCCCGCCAGCCGCAGTCCATCGATGAAACGGGCGAAATCCTCGGGCCGTTGAATGGGCAGCCAGTCCTTGAGGGTGCCCAGGCGCAAAGACGAATCCAGCTTTTGCAGACGCTGCATCGCCGACTTCGCTTTTTCCATTTGACCGCCGAGCGCATGACTGGCCGCCACCAGCGCTGCCGCGACCAGCAGGCTGGGCAGGTTGCCCAGGGCCTTTTCCGCCCAGTCCGCAGCGGTATCGAAGTGCCCGGCGAAGAAATGCGCGAGCGCCATCCCGACCTGCATCCTGAACATTTCCGGATCCAGCGGACTCAAGCGAACGGCATGCTGCAAATGCTCGATGGCAGCGTCCGTTTCACCGTGCAGCGCCCGCAGGATACCGCCCAGGAACCAGGCGGGGGCGAGGTTGGGATTGAGCAGGCGCGCCCGGTCGAGCAGCGCAATGCCGCCGTCGACTTCGCCAGCGAGATGAGCAAGGGCATGTCCGCCGCGCGTCAGTGCAACCGCATCATCGCGGCCAAGGGCTACCGCCAGACGCGCCAGCCGTATGCCCTCGGCGATTTCTGCAGGCCGGTCGGTCATCCAGCCATTGAGCTTGCGCCAGAAATGGCACCAGGCGGCCATGCCATAGGCCGAGGCAAATTCCGCATCGAGTTCGATGGCCTGGTAGAACATCGGTAGCGCCTGCTCGATGGCTTCCCGGCTGCCGCTGTGCAGTTTTGCCATGCCGCGCAGGTAGTAGTCATAGGCGTCCAGGCTTTCCGTCGGCTTGCGCTTGGCGCGTTCGATTTCCGCCCGCTCCAGTTGCGGCGCGATCGCGCCGACGACGCTCTCGGTGATTTGGTCCTGCAGCTCGAAGATATCGTCAAGCAGGCCTTCGAAGCGTTCCGCCCAGATGTGCGCTCCGCTCGTCGCGTCGATCAGTTGCCCGGTAATGCGCACCTTGTTCCCGCACTTGCGCACGCTGCCTTCGAGCACGTAGCGAACGCCCAGCTCCTGGCCAACGCCCTGGGCGTCCACCGCCTGGCCCTTGTAGGTGAAGCTCGAATTGCGCGCGATGACGAACAGCCAGCGTATACGCGACAGGGCGGCGATGATGTCCTCCACGACGCCGTCGGCGAAGTATTCCTGCTCCGGATCGCCGCTCAGGTTCTGAAAGGGCAGGACGGTGATCGAGGGTTTGTCCGGGAGAGCAAGGGTAGAGGAGGGGATTTGTTTCGCAGCAGCAGCAGCCGAGCGTTCATCGATGTCAGGCTGTCGCGCCTCCCCGGTCATGTCGCCATTGATCCGGCCAACGAAGCGGTAGCCCTTGCGGGCGACGGTGCGCACCAGGCGCTGCTCCTCACCGGTATCGCCGATGGCCTTGCGCACCGCATTGATGTGGCTGGTGATCGTCGATTCGGAAACGATCCGGCCGCTCCACACCGCCTTGAGCAATTCGTCCTTGCTGAGGACCCGATCGGGATTGTTGACGAACAGCAGCAACAGGTCGAAGACCTGCGGTCCGACGGCCACGACCTGCCCGCGCAAGGTCAGCTCCCGACGCTCCTGATCGAGTACGTAATCTTCAAACGCGAATGACAAGATGAGCATCCCCTGGCGAAGCGCCCTCAACTCCGTGTCCCAGGCTGCTGGCGGTTGGTAACTGGGGGAGGATGATACGGCAGCTCGACACCCGCTGCACCGTCCGCGCCAGGGAATGCTGGACGAACAGCCTCTTTTTTGGACATAAATCCAAGCGTTCGCCAAGGCAAACCCAAGCCAGACGCAAGGACTTGCCTCACCCGTGCAGGCAATCTTTCTCTACACCGACGCAATCCTTGCAGTCGACAAGTGGAGAAAAGCCATGAAGATCGTCGTCATCGGAGGCTCCGGCCTCATCGGATCGAAACTTGTGAACACCCTTCGCGAGCGCGGCCATGACGCACTCGCCGCCAGCCCCAGCACGGGCGTGAACAGCATCACCCGCGAAGGCCTGGCCGAAGCGATGGATGGTGCTGATGTGGTGGTCGACGTGGCGAACGCGCCATCGTGGGAGGACCAGGCCGTTCTCGATTTTTTCGAAACGTCGAGCCGTAACCTGCTGGCCGCCGAAGCCGCTGCCGGGGTTCGTCATCACGTCGCCCTGTCGATTGTCGGCAGCGAACGGCTTCCCGATACCGGCTATTTCCGGGCCAAAGTCGCGCAGGAGGCCCTTATCAAGGCGTCCGGCATGCCTTACACCATTGTGCGTGCCACGCAGTTCTCCGAGTTTGCCGGCGGCATCGTCCAGTCGTTCGCCGTCGGCGATGAGATTCATGCTTCGCCGGCGCTGATCCAGCCGATTGCGTCCGACGACGTAGTGGCGGCGTTGGCCGATGTCGTACTGGCAGCACCGGTCAATGGCACCGTTGAAGTCGGCGGCCCGGAAACCATGCCGATTGATGAGCTGGCCAGACGCTTTCTGCGAGCGACCCAGGACAACCGCAAGGTCGTACCGGACGTGCATGCGCGTTACTTCGGCGCGGTGCTCAACGATCAATCGCTGGTCACCGGCAAGAACGCACGCCTGGGGGCGATCCGCTTCGACGACTGGCTGGCCCGGTCGACAGGGCAGTAACGGATCGCACCCTCACATTTCCCTACGAATCCAGGAGAAATCCCATGGTTACCCGTTTGCTAATGGCCGCTGTCTTCGCCGCGCTCTCGATCAGCGCAGCGTCGGCCGCCGAGGCGCCCCCCGGCAAGGTCACGGTGGTGTTCGACCGTCCCATTCCCAACATCCCCGGCAAGAGCATGAGAGGCGTGGTCGTCGAGTATGGGCCGGGTGCTGCGTCGCCGGCCCACACTCATCCGAAAACGGCCTTCATCTATGCAACGGTGCTCGAGGGCTCGTTTCGCATCCAGGTCAAAGGCCAGCCGGAAAAGGTCTACAACGTCGGCGAAAACTTCGTAGAGGAGCCGGGTTCCGTGCACCTGGTCAGCGCCAACGCCAGCGACACCCAACCGGCGCGCCTGTTGGCGGTGTTCGTCCTCGACACCGACGAAAAGGTGCTCGTGACACCCATCAAAAAGTGAGCCGGTCAACGCGCTCATGAAGGCTCGACAGCCGGGCGGCAGGCCATGYCGCCCAGTGGCTGCCTGGTGCTTGGCACTGAACAGGAAATGAAAAAATGAACTCGCTTCAGGACAAGGCCGCCATTGCCACAGACGCAAGTAGCGCAACGCCTGTGGTCGTGGTGCGGCGTAGCAAGCGCAAGACCATCGGCCTGTTGCTGTGTGTCGCGGCCTTGATGGTCGTGGCGGTTTGGGGAGCCCTGGCGTTTTCCAGTGGCGTGACTTCGACCGACAACGCGTATGTCCGCGGGGACGTCACCTCGCTCGCCGCCAAGGTGGCCGGCTATGTCACGACGGTAGAGGCCCGGGACAACCAGACCGTGCGTGCCGGTGATGTACTGTTTCGTATCGATGACCGCGACTACCGCGCCAGACTTGCGCAAGCCGAGGCCAATGTCAGTGCCGCCCAGGCGCGCCTGACCCATGTCGATGCGCAGATCCAGCTTCAGCATGCGCTGATCAGGCAGGCCGAAGCACAAAGGCGCTCGGCCACCGCCGACATGAGCCTGGCGGCCAAGACCCACGACCGCAGCCGCAAACTGATCGTCAGCAATGCGGTCAGCCAGGCCCTGGTCGATGAAACCGGCACCGCGCAATCCAGAGCCGTGGCCTCGGTTTCGGCCGCTTCGGCAACGGTCGAGGCGCAACAGCAACGCATCGCGGTGTTTGTGGCCGAGCGCGAGGCTGCGGTGGCCGCCGTGACGCAAGCACAGGCCGCGCGCGATCTCGCCCGGATCGATCTCGATCACACCGTGGTGCACGCACCGGTGGATGGCGTGGTCGGTAACCGTCAGGTTCGCCTTGGCCGTTTCGTAACGCCGGGCGTCTCCCTGCTCGATATCGTGCCGGTCAACGATGTGTGGATCGTGGCGAACTTCAAGGAAACCCAGCTCGAACATATCCGCCCCGGTCAGCCTGTGCGCGTCACGGTCGATGGCTACCCCGATGCGGCACTCGATGGCGTGGTTGACAGCTTTGCACCGGGCAGTGGCTCGGCGTTCAGCCTGCTGCCGCCCGACAACGCCACCGGGAACTTTGTGCGTGTCGTGCAGCGCGTGCCGGTGAAGATTCGCCTGGCCCACAATCCGTTGCCGGGGCGCATCGTGCCGGGTCTCTCCGCGCGGGTGGAAGTTGTGCAAGGGGCCGGCTCATGAACAGCCTTGCCAGCGCCACGCCGAGCAGCATCAGAACCGGGAACGGCGTCTTGCTCTTTACGGGAATCGTGCTGGCGACGTTGACGGAAGCGATCGCCAGCACCGTGCTCGCCCTCGGCCGCGGCGACATCATCGGCGACACCTATGCCACGCCTGACGAGTTCGCCTGGCTGGATGTCGGCTACATCGCGTTCAAGCTGATCGGGTTCATGCTTGCCCCTTGGCTGATGCAGCGGTTTTGCGCGCGCAACGTGATCATCGGCGCCACTCTGGTCATGGGCCTGGCGTGCTGCGTGGCTGCCGTTACCGCCTGGCTGGACCTGCTGATCGCACTGCGCGTCCTGCAAGGCTTCGCCGGCGGTGCTCTGCTGGTGGCGGGTCAGGCGCTCATTTTTCGCGGTTATCCGCGCGCCCTTCAGCCGATCCTGCAAGCCCTGTTCGCCATGGCGGCCGTGGTCGCGTCTGCGACCCTCGCACCGGCCCTGCAAGGGTGGTTGATCGACAGCCAGTCCTGGACCTGGATTTTCTTCAGTGTGGTGCCGCTGGCCCTGGCGGCGATCGGCCTCTTGCTCATCGCCGACCACCCCATGCCCGGCAGGATCCGGCAACGTCCGTTTGACTGGCTCGGCTGTGCACTGATCGGTACCGCGCTGTTCTGCTTCACCTACGTGCTCAGCCAGGGCAGCCGCTGGGACTGGTTCGAGGAGCCGCGGATCCTGATACTGACGGTGATCGGCGGCGCCGCGCTGCTGGCCTTTCTCGGCCAACAGGTCTTGGCCAACGGCCAGGGGCTGCTCGACTTCAGCCTGTTCAAAACAAGCGATTTCACCTTTGCCTTTTGCGTCAGTTTCATCGCCGGTGCCGCCCTGTTCGGCAGCGCCTACCTGATCCCGGCGTTCGCCCTGTCGGTACTCGCGTTCACACCGACCGATGCAGGCTGGCTCCTGTTGCCCAGTGGCGGTTTTTTTGTCGGTTCGCTGCTCATCGCTGCCTGGCTGTTCAGCGTGCGCCGCGTGCCGCCGGTGGCGACCGTGCCCTTGGGTATCCTGCTGATCATGGCGGCGATGTGGATGCTGTCCGGCTCCACCAGCGAAAGCGGCGCCGGCGACATGATGGCGGCCATCCTGTTGCGCGGCCTGGGCCTTGGCTTCCTGTTTCTGTCGATCACCCTGATCGCCTTCAGTCACCTCAACAGCCGCAACCTGGTCAGCGGCATCGGCCTGTTCAATACGGGGCGTCAGTTGGGTGGCTTGATGGGCGTCGCCGGGCTACAGACCTTGATCGACCATCAGGTTGTCAGCAATGGCGTGGTCCTCGGCGCCAACGTCACCCCAGGGGGGCTCGCGGTCATCGAACGGCTGATGAGCACAACCGCGATGCTGGCAGGGAAGGGCATGGATCAGGTGGCCGCTGGCCGGGCAGCCACCAGCCTGCTGGGCAAAGCGCTGTCAGGTCAGGCCACGGTGATTGCTTTCGATACGGCGTTCTTCGCCGTGGCCCTGCTGTTCGTCTTTGCCGCGCCCATTCTGGTCGCCATCAAGATCGGTCTCTCGCGACACGCGAAAGTGCATGAACAACGGACGAATTGATGACCCGCACGAAAAAGCCCGGCTGTTGAGGCCGGGCTTTTCGTTGAGTCCTGCGGTAAAGCACTGCATTCAGACAGCGCGGCCTTCGATCAGACGATCCGAACCGCCTTCGGCGACGCGGTTTTCCAGCAGGCGATCCGAACCACCTTCGGCCACACGATTCTCGATCAGGCGATCGGAACCACCCTCGGCCAC
>NZ_JBGCUL010000226.1:0-6113 GCF_054177685.1 Pseudomonas sp. P5_A2_2 | reverse complement strand
GGTTCGACACCGGCAACACCGGGCGATCCAGGGCAAACGCCAGGCCTTGCACCACGCCGATGGCGATGCGTACGCCGGTGAAGGCGCCCGGGCCACGGCCAAACGCGATGGCATCGACCGCTTGCAGGGTGGTCCCGGCATCGGCCAGCAATTGCTTGATCATCGGCAACAGCTTCTGCGCATGCAGGCGCGGGATCACCTCGTAATGGCTCGTGACCTTGCCGTCATGCAGCAAGGCAACGGAGCAAGCTTCAGTCGCGGTGTCCAGGGCCAGCAAGGTGCTCATCAATGTTTCCACAAGAGAGGTCAGAAAAAGTGCGTCAGTATAAACAACTACGGCCCGCAAGCGGGCCGTGGATGATGCTGCGGATCAGACTTTTCAGCTCAGGGCCGCAAGTACCTTGGTGGTGATTGCTTCAACCGAACCGACGCCTTCGATATGGCTGTACTGCGGCTTRCCATTGGCAGCCGCCAGCTTCTGGTAGAAATCCACCAGCGGCTTGGTCTGGGAGTGGTAGACCGACAGGCGATGACGCACGGTTTCTTCGGTGTCGTCCTTGCGCTGCACCAGATCTTCACCGGTGACGTCGTCTTTACCGGCCACTTTCGGCGGATTGTAGACGATGTGGTACACGCGGCCGCTGGCCYCGTGAACGCGGCGACCGGCGATACGCTGGACGATTTCTTCGTCTTCGACGGCGATTTCAACCACTGCATCCAGCTCGACGCCGGCCGTCACCAGGGCTTCAGCCTGGGGAATGGTGCGCGGGAAGCCGTCGAACAGGAAACCGTTGGCGCAGTCGGACTGGGCGATGCGGTCCTTGACCAGTGCGATGATCAGGTCATCGGACACCAGGCCACCGGCATCCATGATGCCCTTGGCCTTGATGCCCAGCTCGGTGCCGGCCTTGACCGCTGCACGCAGCATGTCGCCGGTGGAGATTTGCGGAATGCCGAATTTTTCGGTGATGAACTTAGCCTGAGTACCTTTACCGGCCCCGGGAGCTCCCAGCAGAATGACGCGCATCGATGTGCTCCTCAATTTTTTATATGGATAACGTCAGATTCGCCTCATTGGGCCAATCTCAAAAATAGGGTCGTGACCGCCCAAACGGCCAAAGGCTGATCAAGATACACAGCAGGCTGCGCCCACACAAGACGCCAAAAGTCGGAGAAACCGCTGCCTCTTGCGACCATTGCGCGCGGTTTGCCAAGTCGCAACCCCATCATTAACTGTCGCCTGACAGCACTTTTCAACCCGTCATACGGCGGCACCCGGCTCACCTGCCGGATGCCTGACCCACGGCAAAAATCTTAGCCGGTGTTTCGCAAACCGGCGGCAATCCCTGCCACAGACACCAGCAAGGCCTGTTCTACCGGGCTGCCCTGCGCTACGTCCTGTTGTCGCGAACGGGCCAGCAACTCGGCCTGCAATAGATGAAGCGGGTCAAGGTAGGTGTTGCGCAAGCGGATGAACTCAAGGGTCGCCGGGCTATGTGCCAGCAGCTGCGACTGCCCGGTCAGGCCGAGAACGATGGCGCACGCCTGCGACAATAGGTCGCGTAAGTGCGCACCCAATGGCAACAGATTCGGCTCCACCAGACGCTCATCGTAGGACCGCGCAATGTCGGCATCGGCCTTGGCCAGGACCATTTCCAGCATGTCGATGCGGGTGCGGAAGAACGGCCACTGCTCACGCATCTGCCCCAGCAGTTCGCCTTCGCCACGCTCCAGGGCCTTGCTCAGGGCCGCTTCCCAACCCAGCCAGGCCGGCAGCATCAGGCGCGTTTGGGTCCAGCCGAAAATCCACGGAATCGCCCGCAGGCTTTCGATCCCCCCGGCCCGGCGCTTGGCCGGACGACTGCCCAGTGGCAAACGACCGAGCTCCTGTTCCGGCGTGGACTGGCGGAAATACTCAACGAACTGTGGATTTTCCCGCACCACGGCGCGGTAAGCACTGACACCGTCTGCGGCCAGTTCGTCCATCAAATGGCGCCACTCGGGCGTAGGTGGCGGCGGAGGCAGCAAGGTCGCCTCCAGCACGGCGGCCAGGTACAGGTTGAGGTTCTGTTCGGCGATGTCCGGCAAGCCAAATTTGAATCGAATCATTTCGCCCTGTTCGGTGGTGCGGAAACGCCCCGCCACCGAACCCGGTGGCTGCGACAGGATCGCCGCATGGGCCGGGCCGCCGCCTCGCCCCACGGTGCCACCGCGACCGTGGAACAACAGCAGTTCCACTTGCTGCGCACGACAGATGTCCACCAAACGTTCCTGTGCCCGGTACTGCGCCCAGGCCGCCGCCGTGGTGCCGGCGTCCTTGGCCGAGTCGGAGTAGCCGATCATCACTTCCTGCGGCCCTTGCAGGCGCGCGCGATAGCCGGGCAACAGCAGCAGCTTTTCGATCACCGGGCCGGCATTGTCGAGGTCGGCCAGGGTTTCAAACAGCGGCACCACGCGCATCGGCCGCAACACGCCGGACTCTTTGAGCAATAACTGCACGGCCAGTACATCGGAAGCCGCACCGGCCATGGAAATCACGTAGGACCCGAGGGATGCCTCAGGCGCAGCGGYGACTTCCCGGCAGGTCGCCAAGACCTCGGCGGTGTCGGCGCCAGGTTTGAAGTACGCCGGCAACAAGGGACGACGATTGCTCAATTCGCGCATCAGAAAGGCGATGCGCTCTTCCTCGCTCCAGTCCTCGTAGCTTCCCAGGCCAAGGTAGTCGGTGATTTCGGTCATCGCCGCGGTGTGCCGCGACGAGTCCTGGCGCACATCCAGACGAACCAGGAACAGTCCGAACGTCACTGCCCGGCGCAGGCAATCGAGCAACGGCCCGTCGGCGATCACGCCCATGCCGCACTCGTGCAAAGAGTGGTAGCAAAGCTCCAGCGGATCGAGCAGTTCGCGGTTGTTTTGCAGCACGTCGACCGGTGCCGGCGTTGGCGTCGACAAGGCGGCGTGTGCCCAGTTGCGCGTCGCCCGCAGGCGTTCGCGCAGCTGTTTGAGCACTGCCCGGTAAGGTTCGGCGCTGTCTCCCGCCTTGGCCTTCAATTCCTCGCTGGYCTGCTGCATCGACAGCTCAGCGGCCAGGCGATCGACATCGCGCAGGTACAAATCGGCTGCCATCCAGCGCGCCAACAGTAAAACCTCTCGGGTCACCGCTGCCGTCACGTTCGGGTTGCCGTCGCGGTCGCCGCCCATCCACGAGGCAAAGCGAATCGGCGCGGCCTCCAATGGCAAGCGCAGGCCGGTGGCGGCGTGCAGGGCCTGATCGGCCTTGCGCAGATAATTGGGAATGGCCTGCCACAGCGAATGCTCGATCACCGCGAAACCCCACTTGGCTTCGTCCACCGGCGTGGGGCGCGTGCGGCGGATTTCCTCGGTGTGCCAGGCTTCGGCGATCAGGCGTTGCAAGGTGGTCTTGATCTGCTCGCGCTCGGCACCGGTCAGATCGCGGTGATCCTGAGCCGCCAGTTGCGCGGCGATGGCGTCGTACTTCTGGATCAGCGTGCGGCGTGCAACTTCGGTGGGATGCGCCGTAAGTACCAGTTCGATCTCCAGCCGACCCAGTTGCCGGGCCAGCGCGTCGGCGCCATGCCCCTCGGCGCGCAGACGCGCGAGCAACTCCGGCAGTACCCGGGCTTCGAACGGCGCCTCTTGGGATTCCTCGCGGCGGTGAATCAACTGATATTGCTCGGCGATATTGGCCAGGTTGAGAAACTGGTTGAACGCCCGCGCCACCGGCAGCAATTCGTCTTCGGTCAACTGGTTGAGGCTGGCGCTGAGCTCGGCGTCCATGGAGCCGCGCCGGTCAGCCTTGGCGCCCTTGCGGATCTGCTCGATCTTGTCGAGAAAACCGTCGCCATATTGCTCACGAATGGTATTGCCCAACAGCTCACCCAGCAGGTGAACATCCTCGCGCAAGCGTGCATCAATATCGGTCATCAGCAGGTCTCCAGCAAAAATCCGGGCGGCTAAGAACCTAGAGAGTGCCGCCCCAGACGGGTTCTTACAAGCAAGACGACGAAGGGACTTTAAACCTTGCCTGTTGAAGCTAGTCTGAAGATAAGCCGCACAATGGCTGTCGCCGGCCAATGCCGGACACTCACCCTGCCTGCCACGAGCGGGAGCGCAATGAGGTCAATATGAAAATCCGCGAGCTTGCCCACCACTGGGAAGAAAACGCCAAAGGTCGCCTGACCGACACCGGCTACTCGATTCATCTGGACGTGGAGTCTGCCGCACGGCTGGCCGCGCTCGTCGAGATGTACCCCAAGCGGCATCCCGAAGAACTGCTCGGCGACCTGATCGGCGCCGCGCTGGAAGAGCTGGAAAGAAGCTTCCCGTACGTCAAAGGCTCGACCGTGGTCGCCACCGATGAAGAAGGCGATCCACTGTACGAAGACATTGGACCGACCCCGCGCTTTCTGGCGCTGTCACGTCGGCATTTGCACGATTTGTCGATGCCTGACGACAAACAGAAGCACTGATTTTCAGCTGTACCTGTGGGAGCGAGCTCGCTCCCACATTGGCCTGTATTTCACTTCGAAAATTGCGCTTCTACGGACCTGTAAAAGGTCCTGCATAGCGCTTCGCGTCATGTAAATCCCCGCCTTAGAGCCCTGTCCATTCGATCACGGCTTTTTCAATGGCTGACTAATTTCTCTGAACTTTCAAAAAAAGCCTCGGGTCAACCCAAGTAACCACGCCTGGGACGAGCGTTTCAAAATACCCCGCAATCGATGGTTTCAGTACCTTGCCCAGGGTGGACTTCGACGTTTTTCAGGAATTGGCCCAATGGAGTTGAAGACCATGAAAACCCGAACCGGAACCCCCTCATTTACCTGTTCGCAAAGCCTGAAACTGGCGGCATTGGCCCTGGGCAGCTGCCTGGTCCTGGCCGGCTGCGCCGGTAACCCGCCGACCGAGCAGTACGCGGTCACCCAATCGGCCGTCAACGACGCCGTCAGCGCCGGCGGCACCGAGTTCGCCGCCGTGGAAATGAAATCTGCCCAGGACAAGCTCAAGCAAGCCGAAATCGCCATGCACGACAAGAAATATGACCAGGCCCGGATGCTCGCCGAACAGGCCGAGTGGGACGCTCGCGTGGCCGAGCGTAAGGCCCAGGCGATGAAGGCCGAACAATCAGTGAAGGACGCGCAGAAAGGCGTTCAGGAATTGCGTCAGGAAAGCCAGCGCACCGTTCAGTAAGCGGCGCGGCACCCCCGCATTCCCACTCGACTAAAAGGACGAAATCATGAAACCCAATCAATTGATGATCCCTGCCCTGCTGGCTGTCACCGTAGCCCTGGCGGCCTGCTCCACACCACCGAACGCCAACCTCGAACAGGCCCGCAGCAACTACACCGGCCTGCAAGCCGATCCGCAGGCCAGCAAAGTCGCGGCGCTGGAAACCAAGGAAGCCAGCGACTATCTGGACAAGGCCGATAAGGCCTACATGGACAAGGAGGACGCCGCCAAGGTCGACCAGCTTGCCTATTTGTCCAACCAGCGCGTCGAAGTGGCCAAGCAGACCATCGCCCTGCGCACCGCAGAGGCCAGTCTGAAAGATGCCTCGGCGCAACGGGCTCAGGCCCGCCTCGACGCCCGGGACCAGCAGATAAAACAGTTGAAGGACAGCCTCAACGCCAGGCAAACCGATCGCGGGACGCTGGTGACCTTCGGGGATGTACTGTTCGCCACCGACAAGGCCGAGCTGAAAGCCAACGGCCTGGCGAACATCAACAAACTGGCGCAGTACCTACAGGAAAACCCCGAGCGCAAAGTGATTGTCGAGGGCTATACCGACAGCACCGGTACGGCGTCGCACAACCAGTCGCTGTCGGAACGTCGCGCAGGCTCCGTACGTGCTGCGCTGGTGAAGATGGGCGTTGATCCGGCGCGGATCGTCGCCCAGGGTTACGGCAAAGAGTACCCAGTGGCGGATAACAGCAGTACCTCGGGTCGGGCGATGAACCGTCGGGTGGAGGTGACCATTTCCAATGACAGTCAGCCAGTGATGCCGCGTTCGGCGGTGAGTTCTTACACCCAATAATCAGCCACAACACAATACCTGTGGGAGCGAGCTTGCTCGCGATGGCGGAGTGTCAGAC
>NZ_JBGCUL010000225.1:0-6133 GCF_054177685.1 Pseudomonas sp. P5_A2_2 | reverse complement strand
CAATTTCTGAGGGAGCGGCGCTGTCCCGACCGAAGTCTGACCTTTCGCTTACGACTCGCTTCAGGGGGCCGCCTACTCTGTCGTCGAACTTTCTTGCCCCCCTGGACTGTGATGATCCTTAACTCTGAAACCAAGTACCCGAGCCGCCGCTCATACGTAATCAAGCTGCGTAGCGATGCCGCTTCGGGGGCCCTGGTGGGCCGCCTCGAGAACCTGGTCACCGGACGTCAGCGCGAGTTTTCGTCCGCCGAAGAGTTGCTGGAGTCGATCGACTCGGACCTCAGGTCGGCGGCCGGCGAGCATGCGGCAGATGCCGACGGCGAGTGACGTCTCCCACCTGAATGTGCGCTCGATATGGCGACCGAACGGCGACGCTTCGCTGACGACTTCGTGCACACCGGGCCTTACGCTGATGCCATCTCGAATCCACACGAGTCCAATGCGATGCCGCGACTTCCAGTTTCCTTTCCACTGCCCCTCCTCACCGCCCGGACAACCTTGAAACGGGCCGAGCGCCCGGCCGGGCTCGCCGTTGCGGCAGCCCTTGCCACTTCGATCGCCCTCGCCCTTTCCGGTTGCTCCACACCGGTCGTCAAGCCCTCGGTCGACCTGCCGAGCAACTTCGCTGCGAGCACGGCCTCCGAAATGGAACCCGAGGCGGCGTGGTGGGAGGTCTACCACGACCCGTTGCTGACGGATCTGGTGCACCGGGCTGCGCGTGAGAACCGCGACGTCAAGATTGCCGCCGAGCGCCTGCGTGCCGCGCGTGCCGGAGAAACGGTCAGCCAGTCCTGGCTGCTCCCGAGTGTCGGCGCATCCGTCTCCGGCAGTGACCGCCGCAGCGGTTACAACTCGGCCACGAAACAGGGCTATCCGGATACCAGGACCACCAGTGTGGGTCTGGACGTCTCGTGGGAACTCGACCTGAGCGGCCGTCTGCGCGCCGGCGCGGCGGCGGCTGACGCCGATGCGCTGGCCGCGCAACACAGCATGCGTGGCGTGCGCCTGCTGGTGATGAGCGACGTGGTCAGCAACTACTTCACCCTGGTCGGTGCGCAGCGCCAGGTCGCGACGCTTCGCGCAATCTCGGCGATGCAGGACGAGACGCTGCGTCTGGTCACCGCACGCCAACAGGTGGGGCTGGCATCCGCTTTCGACGTCGAACGCGCGCAGACCGACGCCTTGTCGGCGCGGGCGCAGATTCCGCCGCTGGAAACCCAAGTAGCGGTGGCACGTCACCGTATTGCAGTGCTGATCGCAGATCAGTCTTTCAACACCACAAACATCCAGCCTTCAAGCGGTGATTTGATCGACGTGCCCGAGGCCAAGCCCGGCCAGCCCGCCGAGTTGCTGCAACGCCGACCTGACGTACTGGCGCTGATGGCACAACTCGACGCCGCCAATGCTCGTCGCCAGCAAGCGAAAGCTGAGTGGTTCCCGCAGCTCTTTCTCGGCGCTTCCTTCGGCCGCCAGGGTCTCAACCTGAACGGTGCCGATCTCGGCGCTGCGCGCTTCACCAACGTCGCGGGCCTGCTGGCGATGCCGCTCTTCAACGCCGGGCGCACGCAAGCGATCAACGAAGCGGCCGAAAGCGCTCAACAAGAGGCGCTGCTGCGCGCCGAAGACGGCATCGTACGGGCGCTCGAGGATGTGGAAAACGCCCTCGTCACGCTTGCGCAGGAACGCCGCCGGTCCGGGTCGCTGCAATTGGCCGCCGCATCTTCCGAGGCTGCGCAGAACCGCGCCCAGTCGCTCTATAACCGCGGGCAGATCGACCTGTTGCCACTGCTGGATTCGCAGCGGGCGCGCCTGGCGGCACGCTTGAACTCCAACGAAAGCAACACCCGACTGCTGCTCGACAGCGTGCAGCTCTACAAGGCACTGGGCGGGGGCTGGCAGGTGTTCGAACAACCCTCCAACCCAACCGCATCCGCCAAAGCCGACCGGCCACCACTTTCCTGAGAATCTGTCGTTTTCCAAAGAGGAACCGTCTTGAAGAATTCCCTTACTACGGCCGGCGTTTTGGCCGTCGCCGCCATGCTTTGTGCGTGCAGCCCGGATCAGCCGTCCGTGCAGGCCCCACGACCGGTACGCACCGTTGAAATCAACTACGACAATGCCCGCGAAAGTAGTCGCTACGTGGGCACCGTGCAGTCACGGCATGAAGTCGATCAAGCCTTCCGCGTGGGCGGCAAGGTAGCCCAGCGCAAGGTCGATGTAGGTCAGTTTGTGCGCGAAGGCGACGTACTGGCTGTGCTGGACGACAGCGACTACCGCCTCGCTGAGCAAGCGTCGCAACAGCAGTGGGCAGTTGCCGTCGAGCAGACTCGTCAGGCCGATTCGGACCACCAACGCCTTACCGCGCTAAAGGCTGACGGCTCGGTCAGTGCGGCCGACGACGAGCGTGCGCATACCAATGCCCAGACCGCTCATGCGACTGCCGAGGCCGAGGCGCGAAAACTCGAGCTCGCGCGCAACCGGCTCAAGTACACCGTGCTGCGCGCCTCCCGTAGCGGTGTTGTCACGGCTGTGCGCTTCGAGGCAGGCCAGGTCGTGGCGGAGGGCCAACCGGTGGTCTCGGTTGCGAAYCCGGATGAATCCGAGATCRTCATCGACGTGCCCGAGGATCAGTTGTCCGTCTTCAAGGACGCGCAGTTCAAGGCTTCGCTGGCCAGTGCGCCGAACGAGACCTTCGATGTCACGCTGCGCGAGCTGTCGCCGCAGGCTGCGGCGCAGACGCGCACCTATCGCGCGCGGCTCAAGCCAATGCAGGCGCTGCCGCTGGGCGCCACCGCCACTGTAATGGCCAAGAGCGTGATGACAAACGTCTCGGTGGCGGCGGTGCCGGCGACGGCACTGACCCAAAGCGGCGGCCAGCCGGCACTTTGAGTAGTCACGCCTGTGGGCAAGGATCCGGTAGGCATCGTCGAACTGGAGCGTGTGGCGGTGTGGGGCTACCGCAATGACGAGGTGCTCGTCTCCGGGCCGCAGGCTGGCGCATCGATCGTCACCRCCGGTGTCCAGAAGATGACATCCGGACTGAAGGTCGCGCTCCCCGGTGCGGCGATCGCTGACACTAACACTACGCAGCAGGCCACCCGATGAACAATTTCAACCTCACCGACTGGGCGCTGCGCCATCGCGCCATCGTTCTGTTCATGCTCCTCATTGTCGCGGCGGCCGGCGCCTTCAGTTTCACCAGGCTCGGTCAGCTCGAAGATCCGAACTTTTCGGTGCCTTCCATGACCGCCATGGTCATCTGGCCGGGCGCCACCGCCCAGCAATTGCAGGACCAGGTCCTCAATCGTATGGAGAAGAAATTCGAGCAAATCGACAACTTCGAAAAGGTGGTCACCTACGCGCGGCAGGGCTACGCGGGCATGACGCTCACCGTGCGCGGCGGCACCTCCAAGGCTGACCAGCGCGAGGCCTGGTACCAGGCACGCAAGAAACTCAACGACCTGAGCCTGGAGATGCCTGACGGCGTGATCGGCCCGATCCTGAACGACGAGTACGGCGACGTGTATGGCCTGATGTACGCCATCAAGGGCGACGGTGTCGGCCATGCCGACCTGTCGGACGCGGCCGAGGACATCAAGCGCCAGATGCTGAAGGTGCCGATGGTCAAGAAGATCGATCTCATCGGCAAGCAGGCCAAGCGTGTCTACGTCGAGTTCTCGCACGAGCGCCTGGCAGCGCTGGGCATTACACCGCTGGCCATCGCCGAAAGCCTCAAGAGCCAGAACGCGATGTTGCCCGCAGGCCAGATCGACACCCGCGGCGACCGCGTCATGGTGCGCGTGAGTGGCCAATTCGCCAGCGAAGAGGCCATCCGCAATGTGCCCATCGCCGCGGGCGGCCGGCTGATCAAGCTTGGCGACATCGCGACCGTTACCCGTGGCTTCGAAGATCCGCCGACCTACACGGTCCGCCACAACGGCCAACCCGTGCTGATGCTCGGCATCACAATGACCAGCGACGGCAACATCGTGGACCTTGGCAAGGCGATGGACACGGCCGTCGCCAAGATCCAGTCGGAACTTGCGCACGGCGTGGAGCTGGAGCTCGTGGCCGACCAACCCACCACGGTGAAGGATGCTATCCACGACTTCGCACACGCGCTGATCGAGGCGCTGATCATCGTGATTGCGGTGAGCCTGGCCAGCCTGGGCTGGCGCGCAGGCCTCGTGGTTGCGGCCACGGTGCCGCTGGTACTGGGCGGCGTGGCGCTGGTGATGTTGGCGATGGGCTGGAACCTGGAGCGCATCTCGCTCGGCTCACTGATTATCGCGCTGGGACTGCTGGTGGATGACGCCATCATCGCCATCGAGATGATGGTGGCGAAGATGGAGACCGGCATGGATCGCGTGAAGGCGGCCGCCTTCTCCTATCAGTCCACTGCCATGCCGCGCCTGACCGGTGCACTCATCACCGTCGTGGGCTTCCTGCCGATCGGCCTCTCGAAGTCCACCACCGGCGAGTACGCGGGTGGCATTTTCTGGATCGTCGGTGCCGCGGTACTGTTCTCGTGGATCTGCTCCGGCATCTTCACGCCGTACCTGGCGGTCAAGATGCTGCCCAACGACTTGGGCAAGCACCAGCACGGTGATCTGCACGATACGAAGTTCTACCGCAGCCTGCGCCGCTTGATCGACGCCGCCATCGAGCGCCGCTGGGTGGTCATCGGTGCGACGGTTGGCGCCCTGATACTTGCTCTGGTGTGTATCAAGCTAGTGCCACAGCAATTCTTCCCCAACAGTTCGCGTCCTGAACTGGTCATTGACCTGCGCGTCAAGGAAGGCTCCTCGTTCGCCGCGACGACCGAGCAGGTCAAGCACATGGAGGAGATCCTGGCGAAGGACGAGGACGTGCGTTTCTATACCGCCTACACCGGCGCCGGCGCACCGCGCTTCTATCTCTCGCTCAACCCCGAGCTGCCGAATCCAGGCTTTGCCCAGTTCGTCGTGATGACCAAGGATCTGGATGCACGCGAGCGAGTACGTGCGCGGCTGGTGGCCTCGGCTGACCAACAATTCCCGCAGGCGTGGGTGCGCGTGACCCGGCTCGAGTTGGGGCCACCTGTCGGCTACCCGGTGCAGTTTCGCGTCGTAGGCCCCGATACCCAAGTGGTGCGCAAGATCGCCCGCGACGTGGAGAAGGTGGTTGCGTCCAACCAAAAGGTGCGCGACCTGCAGCTCGACTGGAACGACCCGGTGCGTACGCTGAAAGTAGAGCTCGATCAGGACAAGGCGAGCGCGCTTGGCCTTACACCGACCGACGTGTCGCTGGCGACCCAGACCGTGATGAACGGCGCAACCCTGTCGCAGCTGCGTGAGCGCGAGGACCTGATCGACATCGTGGCCCGTGCCGTACCAGAGGAACGCTTGAACCTCGACACACTGAAAGACATCAACCTCTACACGCGCCAGGGCACGGTGGTGCCACTGTCGCAGGTCGCACAGGTGCGCTCTGAACTGGAAGAGCCAGTGCTGTGGCGCCGCAACCGCGACATGGCGATCACGGTGCGTGCCGACGTGAAGGATGGAGAGCAGGGTGTATCGGTGACGCAGGAAATCCAGCCGTTGCTCAAGGATATCGAAGCCAAGCTGCCGACTGGTTACCGCATCGACGTGGGCGGCGCGGTGGAGGAAAGTGACAAGGCGAACAAGGCGCTGCTCGCGGTGGCCCCGTTGATGCTGATCACCATCCTGCTGTTACTCATGCTGCAACTGCAGAACTTCTCCCGCATGTGGATGGTGATGCTGACCGCACCGCTGGGCCTGATCGGTGTGGTGCCGGCGCTATTGGTGTTCCAGTCGCCACTGGGCTTCGTCGCGATCCTGGGCATCATCGCACTGGGCGGCATGATCATGCGCAACGCGGTGATCCTGATCGATCAGGTTCAGATCGAGATCGCCGAAGGGCGCGACCCGTGGAATGCCGTGCTGGATGCCGCCATTCACCGGGCCCGTCCGGTGATGCTGACGGCGCTGGCCACTGTGCTTGCAATGATCCCGCTAACGCGCAGTGTGTTCTGGGGGCCGATGGCAATTGCGATCATGGGCGGCCTTACCGTGGCGACGCTGCTGACGATTTTCTTCGTCCCGGCGTTGTACGCTGCATGGTTCAAGGT
>NZ_JBGCUL010000224.1:0-6144 GCF_054177685.1 Pseudomonas sp. P5_A2_2 | reverse complement strand
GTTTCGGGAGAGTGAACATGGGCAAAATTATCGGTATCGACCTGGGGACTACCAACTCCTGCGTCTCCGTGCTGGAAAACGGCAAGGCAAAAGTTATTGAAAACGCTGAAGGYGCGCGTACCACGCCGTCGATCATCGCTTACGCCAACGATGGCGAAATTCTGGTTGGCCAATCGGCCAAGCGTCAGGCTGTGACCAATCCGCACAACACCCTGTATGCGGTGAAGCGTCTGATCGGTCGTCGTTTCGACGAAGAAGTCGTGCAGAAAGACATCCAGATGGTCCCTTACAAGATCGTCAAGGCTGACAACAGCGACGCCTGGGTTGAAGTGAACGGCCAGAAAATGGCACCGCCACAAATCTCGGCTGAAATCCTGAAGAAAATGAAGAAGACCGCCGAAGACTACCTCGGCGAGACCGTGACTGAAGCGGTGATCACCGTTCCGGCCTACTTCAACGATAGCCAGCGTCAGGCGACCAAAGACGCCGGCCGCATCGCCGGTCTGGACGTAAAACGTATCATCAACGAACCAACCGCAGCTGCTCTGGCTTACGGTATGGACAAGGCGAAGGGCGATCACACCGTGATCGTTTACGACCTGGGCGGCGGTACTTTCGACGTTTCCGTGATCGAGATCGCTGAAGTCGATGGCGAGCACCAGTTCGAAGTGCTGGCCACCAACGGTGACACGTTCCTGGGCGGTGAAGACTTTGACATTCGTCTGATCGACTACCTCGTCGACGAATTCAAGAAAGAAAGCGGCATGAACCTCAAGGGCGACCCGCTGGCCATGCAGCGCCTGAAAGAAGCTGCTGAAAAAGCCAAGATCGAACTCTCCTCGAGCCAGTCGACCGACGTGAACCTGCCGTACATCACTGCAGACGCCACCGGTCCAAAGCACCTGAACGTGAAGATCTCCCGCGCCAAGCTCGAAGCGCTGGTGGAAGACCTGGTTCAGCGCACCATCGAACCTTGCCGCATCGCAATGAAAGATGCCGGTATCGACGTTGGCGCGATCAACGACGTGATCCTGGTGGGCGGTCAGACCCGCATGCCGCTGGTTCAGAAGCTGGTGACCGAGTTCTTCGGCAAAGAAGCTCGTAAAGACGTCAACCCGGACGAAGCGGTTGCCATGGGTGCTGCTATCCAGGGCGCGGTACTGGCCGGTGACGTGAAAGACGTTCTGCTGCTCGACGTCAGCCCGCTGACCTTGGGTATCGAAACCATGGGTGGCGTGATGACCGCGCTGATCGAGAAAAACACCACGATTCCTACCAAGAAATCGCAAGTGTTCTCGACTGCCGACGACAACCAGGGCGCCGTGACCATCCACGTGCTGCAAGGCGAGCGTAAGCAAGCCGCACAGAACAAGTCCCTGGGCAAGTTCGACCTGGCCGACATTCCACCGGCTCCACGTGGTGTGCCGCAGATCGAAGTGACCTTCGACATCGACGCCAACGGCATCCTGCACGTAGGTGCGAAGGACAAGGCTACCGGCAAGACTCAGTCGATCGTGATCAAGGCCAACTCCGGTCTGTCCGACGAAGAAATCGAGCGCATGGTGCGTGATGCCGAGGCTAACGCCGAGGAAGACCGCAAGTTCGAAGAGCTGGCCACTGCCCGCAACCAGGGCGACGCACTGGTTCACTCGACGCGCAAAATGGTTACCGATGCCGGCGATAAAGTGACCGCGGAAGAGAAGACTGCAATCGAAGCTGCCGTAGTTGCCCTGGAAGCCGCCGTCAAAGGCGACGACAAGGCTGCTATCGACGCCAAGGTTGAAGAGCTGTCGAAAGTCTCCGCTCCAGTGGCGCAGAAGATGTACGCCGAACAGGCTCAGCCTGCTGAAGGCGCGGCACCGCACGACGACAAGGCGGAAAAGGCTGATGACGTTGTCGACGCCGAGTTCGAAGAAGTCAAAGACCACAAGTAAGTTGTTGGTCGGCCGGTTGACTGCCTTCAGGCGGTGACTGGTAGGATGTCGCCGCGCGGGAGCTTGCTCCCGCGTTGGCGTATCTGGAATACGCGAATTTTTACAGCATGCGACAGCGTTTGTGTGTTGTTGGTATGGTCGGAAATGCTCCTGCTTTTCGCGCCGCAAGTACCGCAAGAATCAAAGACCAGGATCGTTGAATTGACGTGAGTTGGGTCCGGGCCTGTATTGGGGCTCAACGAGTTCGGCAGACTCAGGAGGGTTGTGCCGGACGTCCTTAAGAGTGCAAAGACTTATGGCAAAGCGTGACTATTACGAAGTGTTGGGTGTTGAGCGTGGCTCAAGCGAAGCAGACCTGAAGAAGGCCTACCGTCGCCTGGCGATGAAGCATCACCCGGACCGTAATCCCGATGACAAGGCGTCGGAAGAGATGTTCAAGGAGGCCAACGAGGCCTACGAAGTGCTGTCCGATTCCAGCAAGCGCGCGGCATACGACCAGTACGGTCATGCCGGTGTCGACCCGAGCATGGGGGGTGGCGGTGCCGGTTTCGGCGGTCAGAACTTCTCCGACATCTTTGGCGATGTCTTCAGTGACTTCTTCGGTGGCGGTCGCGGCGGTTCCCGTGGTGGCGCTCAGCGCGGCAGTGACTTGCGCTACACCCTGGAGCTGGACCTCGAAGAGGCAGTACGCGGTACGACCGTGAATATCCGCGTTCCGACGCTGGTCAACTGCAAGCCTTGCGACGGTTCCGGCGCCAAGAAGGGTTCTGCTCCGGTGACCTGCCCGACTTGCGGCGGTATCGGCCAGGTGCGCATGCAACAAGGCTTCTTCTCGGTGCAGCAGACCTGCCCGCGCTGCCATGGCCAGGGCAAGATCATTTCCGATCCGTGCGACTCCTGCCACGGCGAAGGTCGTGTCGAAGAGTACAAGACCCTGTCGGTGAAAGTGCCGGCCGGTGTCGATACCGGTGACCGCATTCGTCTGTCCGGCGAAGGCGAGGCGGGTGCCCAGGGTGGGCCAACTGGCGATCTGTACGTGGTGATCAACGTGCGCGAGCACTCGATTTTCCAGCGCGATGGCAAGCACCTGTTCTGCGAAGTGCCGATCAGCTTCGTCGATGCGGCGCTGGGTGGCGAGCTGGAGATTCCGACCCTTGATGGTCGAGTCAAACTGAAGATCCCTGAGGGGACCCAGACCGGCAAGCAGTTCCGCGTTCGCGGCAAGGGCGTTGCGCCTGTGCGCGGCGGTGGTGCCGGTGATTTGATGTGTCGTGTGGCGGTCGAGACTCCGGTCAACCTGAGCCGTCGCCAGCGTGAAATGCTTGAGGAGTTCCGTAGCTCCCTGGCGGACGACAACAGCCATTCGCCGAAAACCACCGGTTGGTTCGAAGGCGTGAAGCGCTTCTTCGGTGATTTGTAAGGAGACAGGCATGCGACGTATTGCTGTGATGGGTGCCGCCGGGCGCATGGGTAAAATCCTGGTCGAGGCGGTGCAGCAGCGTGCACCGCTGACCGGTCTGACGGCCGCCATCATCCGACCGGGCAGCACGCTGATTGGTGTGGATGCGGGTGAGTTGGCGTCCTTGGGGCGTATCGGTGTGCCGTTGTCCGGCAACCTGGATTCAGTGGCGGAGGAGTTCGATGTGTTGATCGACTTCACGCTGCCGGAAGTCATGCTGAAAAACCTGGCGTTCTGCCGCAAGGCAGGTAAAGCCATGGTCATCGGCACCACCGGGCTGGATGCTGCACAAAAGCAGTTGCTGGCCGAGGCGGGCAAGGATATTCCGATCGTGTTCGCGGCCAATTTCAGCGTAGGTGTGAACCTGTCGCTGAAGTTGCTCGACATGGCGGCGCGCGTGCTGGGTGATGAGGCGGATATCGAAATCATCGAAGCGCATCACCGGCACAAGATCGACGCGCCTTCAGGCACCGCGCTGCGTATGGGCGAGGTGATCGCCAGCGCCCTGGATCGTGATCTGCAAAAGGTCGCGGTCTATGGTCGTGAAGGTCATACCGGCGCGCGTGAGCGTGAAACGATCGGTTTTGCCACCGTTCGTGGTGGCGATGTGGTCGGCGATCACACTGTGCTGTTCGCCTGTGAGGGGGAGCGTCTGGAAATCACGCATAAAGCGTCCAGTCGCATGACGTTCGCCAAGGGCGCGGTACGTGCTGCATTGTGGCTGGACGGGCGCGAACCTGGCCTTTACGACATGCAAGACGTGCTCGATCTGCGTTAAGATGCACCCGAAATCGGGCTCGCGCACAGCGTTTGAGCCCGGTTTTGTTCCGTCAAGCGACGTCCTGTCGCATTCTCCAGCCTTTAAGGCTCATTGGCGGTAGACCAAAAAAGCCTTTTTCTGTAAGCTACAGCTTTAGTGTGTCCACTAAAAGCGCGCAGAATAATTCGGTGAAGAAGCGGGGTGACGTGTCCATACGTCACTCCGCTTTTTTACAACCTGCGATCGCCCTTTCAGGCTTTATTTACGGGAGGTCTTCTTGACTAAGCCAGCCATACTCGCCCTTGCTGATGGCAGCATTTTTCGCGGCGAAGCCATTGGAGCCGACGGTCAAACCGTTGGTGAGGTGGTGTTCAACACCGCAATGACCGGCTATCAGGAAATCCTTACCGATCCTTCCTACGCCCAACAGATCGTTACCCTGACTTACCCGCACATCGGCAACACCGGCACCACGCCGGAAGACGCCGAGTCCAACCGCGTCTGGTCTGCCGGCCTGGTCATCCGTGACCTGCCACTGGTGGCAAGCAACTGGCGTAACACGATGTCCCTGTCCGACTACCTGAAGGCCAACAATGTTGTGGCCATCGCCGGTATCGACACCCGCCGCCTGACGCGCATCCTGCGTGAAAAAGGCGCGCAGAACGGCTGCATCATGGCCGGCGACAACATTTCCGAAGCCGCCGCCATCGCCGCCGCCCAGGGTTTCCCTGGTCTCAAGGGCATGGACCTGGCGAAAGTCGTCAGCACCAAGGAAAGCTACGAGTGGCGCTCGACTGTCTGGGATCTGAAAACCGACAGCCACGCGACCATCGAAGCCTCCGAGCTGCCGTACCACGTGGTTGCCTACGACTACGGCGTCAAGGTGAACATCCTGCGCATGCTGGTCGAGCGCGGTTGCCGCGTGACTGTCGTGCCTGCGCAAACCCCTGCCGCCGATGTGCTGGCGCTGAAGCCGGACGGCGTGTTCTTGTCCAACGGCCCTGGTGATCCGGAGCCTTGCGACTACGCGATCCAGGCGATCAAGGACGTGCTGGAAACCGAGATTCCGGTCTTCGGTATCTGCCTCGGTCACCAGCTGCTGGCCCTGGCCTCCGGCGCCAAGACCCTGAAAATGGGTCACGGCCACCACGGTGCCAACCACCCCGTCCAGGACCTGGACAGCGGCGTGGTGATGATCACCAGCCAGAACCACGGTTTTGCCGTAGACGAAGAGACCCTGCCAGCCAACGTTCGCGCGATCCACAAATCGCTGTTCGACGGCACCCTGCAAGGTATCGAGCGTACCGACAAGAGCGCCTTCAGCTTCCAGGGTCACCCGGAAGCCAGCCCTGGCCCGAACGACGTAGCGCCATTGTTCGATCGCTTCATCACCGAGATGGCCAAGCGACGCTGATCGCTCGCCCTGATGTAGCAAAGCTTGAGGGTGGCCCCGCACCGGCGGCCCCCTCAACTCTTCAGAGATTGAACAAGACGGCTTGCCGACTGACCTGCGGATTTGAGTGACAAACCCATGCCAAAACGTACAGACATTAAAAGCATCCTGATTCTTGGCGCTGGCCCGATCGTGATCGGCCAGGCCTGCGAATTCGACTACTCCGGCGCCCAGGCCTGCAAAGCCCTGCGCGAAGAGGGTTACCGCGTCATCCTGGTGAACTCCAACCCGGCCACTATCATGACCGACCCGGCCATGGCCGACGCCACCTACATCGAGCCGATCAAGTGGCAGACCGTTGCCAAGATCATCGAGAAAGAGCGTCCGGACGCGCTGCTGCCAACCATGGGTGGCCAGACCGCTCTGAACTGCGCCCTGGACCTGGAGCGCGAAGGCGTTCTGGAGAAGTTCGGCGTAGAAATGATCGGTGCCAACGCCGACACCATCGACAAGGCTGAAGACCGTTCGCGTTTCGACAAGGCGATGAAGTCCATCGGCCTGGCGTGCCCGCGTTCCGGTATCGCCCACAGCATGGAAG
>NZ_JBGCUL010000223.1:0-6162 GCF_054177685.1 Pseudomonas sp. P5_A2_2 | reverse complement strand
GCTTCGCCGAATTCTCCGCGGCGAAAATCCGCGACACCTTCAAGGTGTTGTTGCAGATGGCGATCGTGATGACTTTTGCCGCCGGCTGCCCCGTGGTCAAGGTCGGGCGCATGGCCGGGCAGTTCGCCAAGCCCCGCTCGGCCAACGACGAAACCATCGATGGCGTGACCCTGCCCGCCTACCGTGGCGACATCGTCAACGGCATCGGTTTCGACGAAAAAAGCCGCGTACCGGACCCGGAGCGCCTGTTGCAGTCCTATCACCAGTCCACTGCCACCCTGAACCTGTTGCGCGCGTTCGCCCAGGGCGGTTTTGCCGACCTGCATCAGGTGCACAAGTGGAACCTGGACTTCATTGCCAACTCGGCACTGGCAGAAAAGTACAGCCACCTGGCCGACCGCATCGATGAAACCCTGTCGTTCATGCGTGCCTGCGGCATGGACAGTTCGCCGCAGTTGCGCGAAACCAGTTTCTTCACCGCCCACGAAGCGCTGCTGCTGAACTACGAAGAAGCTTTCGTGCGTCGCGACAGCCTGACCAACGATTACTACGATTGCTCGGCCCACATGCTGTGGATCGGCGACCGTACGCGCCAGCTCGACGGCGCCCACGTCGAATTCCTGCGTGGGGTGAACAACCCGATCGGGGTCAAGGTTGGCCCGAGCATGAACCCCGACGACCTGATTCGTTTGATCGACGTGCTCAACCCGGACAACGACCCGGGTCGCCTGAACCTGATCGCGCGGATGGGCGCGAACAAGGTCGGCGATCACTTGCCGCACCTGATCCGCGCCGTCCAGCGGGAAGGCAAGCAGGTGCTGTGGAGTTCCGACCCGATGCACGGCAACACGATCAAGGCCAGCAGCGGCTACAAGACCCGCGACTTCGCGCAGATCCTTGGCGAGGTGAAGCAGTTCTTCCAGGTGCACGAAGCCGAAGGCAGTTATGCCGGTGGTATCCATATCGAAATGACCGGGCAGAACGTGACCGAGTGCATCGGTGGTGCGCGGCCGATTACCGAGGATGGTTTGTCGGATCGTTACCACACCCATTGCGACCCACGGATGAATGCCGATCAGTCGCTGGAGCTGGCGTTTTTGATTGCAGAGACTCTGAAGCAGGTTCGGCGCTAAACCCCGTCGCCCCCATCGTCGGAACGCCGCCCGGAGCAAGCTCGCTCCCACAGGATCCGCGCCGCACACAAAATCTGTGAGCGACGCGGTCAATGTGGGAGCGAGCTTGCTCGCGATGGCGTCAGATCAAGCACCGCCAATTTGTGAGAATGCCACCCGCAACCTTGCCGCACTCGCCCGCGGGCAATTCAACTGAACCTGTGCCAGCCCCAGCCAATCCGCCATCTGCCGCAGATTGACCGCCAACGCCAGCATCCCCTCCTCATCCAGCCCCGCTTCCTCTTCATGCACCGCATACACGGCCAAACGGCCCGCCGCCCGTTCGGCGCGCAGGTCTACCCGTGCGGCAATCCGCTCGTTGTGCAAAAACGGCAGGACGTAATAGCCGTACACCCGCTTGTCCTGCGGCGTGTAGATCTCCAATCGATAGCGGAAATCAAACAGCCGCTCAGTCCGGCTGCGCTCCCAGACCAGCGAATCGAACGGCGAGAGCAATGCACTCGCGACGACTTTGCGCGGCACTTTTGGCTCGGGCAGACAATAGGCCGGTTGTCGCCAGCCCTGGACTTCGCAGGTCAGCAATTCACCGGCCTCGACCAACTCGGCCAAACGGGGACGACTGTCCACAGGGTTCAAGCGGAAATAGTCACGCAAGTCCTTCTCCGTTCCCACACCCAAGGCCGTTGCCGCATGCCGCAACAGGCCGCGCTGGGCTTCGTCTTCGCTCAGAATAGGTTGTGCAAGCACCGCCGAGGGAATAACCCGTTCCGGCAAATCGTAGAGCCTTTCGAATCCGCGTCGGCCGGCAACGGTCACTTCACYGGCAGCGAACAACCACTCCAGCGCATGCTTTTCCGCGCTCCAGTCCCACCAGGGGCCGGCCCGTTCCTGACGGGTCGACAGGCTCCCGGCGCCTAGCGCGCCCTGCTCCTCAACCGAAGCCAACACCCGACGAATCGTGTCTTGCTGTTCACGGCCAAAGCGCGCCAATTRCTGATAAATGTCTTCGCCACGGCTCGCACGCTGCATGCGCCAACGCATCAACGGGTACATGGAAAGTGGCAACAACGAAGCTTCATGCCCCCAATATTCGAACAACGTGCGTCGACGGCCCTGACTCCAGGCAGCCTGGTCGAGCAGATCGGAGGAGTAGTTACCGAGGCGGGAAAACAGCGGAAGGTAGTGCGAACGCACCAATGCATTGACCGAATCGATCTGCAAAATGCCCAGCCGTTCGATCAGGCGATTGAGCGCAGCTGCCTTGATCGCCGCTGGCGGCTGCCGCCCGTTGAACCCTTGGGCGGCCAGCGCCAGACGCCGAGCCTGTTTGAGGGTAAAGGACAATGTTGCGGGCATGGGCGTCTCCTTGTCTGCTCGCAACCTACCTCACCGGTAAGGGGTTTGTGTAGCTTGGGACTCATCATTTATGCATCGGGTCATTCCAGAACGGTTTGATCGACTCGTTCTCCACATCCGCACGGCTCATGCCGATGTCCTTGAGTGCTTCGTCGCTCAAGCTCGCCAGCAGTTCGCGCTCGCGATGCAGTTCGTACCAGCGGCTGACCTTGTGCAGCAGATCGGATATCACGTGAATCGAGTGTTTTTCTGCACCGTGGAATTCATGTTGACCTTTCATCTTGTTGCCCTCCGTTTGGATGGCTCCAGTCTCGCGCCGGGTCTAAGATCAATCCAACGAATGTTTCTGATGTCACATATCTCGGAGATTGATGGATGTCTGCCTACCCGAGTATCGATACCGAAGTGTTGCGCACCTTCGTCGCCATCGCCGACCAGGGCGGCTTTACCCGCGCCGGTGAAATGGTCAACCGTACCCAGTCGGCCGTCAGCATGCAGATGAAACGGCTGGAAGAAGATGTGCTGCAGCGCCAGTTGTTCCAGCGCGACGGGCGGCAGGTGCGGCTGACGGCCGAAGGCCAGGTGTTGCTGGGCTATGCGCGGCGGATCCTCAAGCTGCACAGCGAAGTGTTCAACACCCTGCGCGAACCCGATATGGTCGGCACTGTGCGCATCGGCACGCCGGACGATTATGTGATGCGGTTCCTCCCGGGGATTCTGCGCCGTTTTGCCCAGTCCTACCCGCTGATTCAGATAGAAGTGCACTGCGAATCATCCAAACAACTGCTGATGCGCCAGGACCTGGACCTGTCCATCGTGACCCGCGAACCGGGCAGCGAAATCGGCCAGTTGTTGCGCAAGGAGCGTTTTGTCTGGGCCGAGGCGCAATGCTACAGCGCCCACGAGCAGACGCCGCTGCCGCTGGCGATGTTCAACAGTGATTGCTTCTGCCGCCTGTGGGCCTGCAATGCCCTGGATGCCCAGGGGCGCGATTACCGGGTGGCGTACAACAGCGACAGCCTGTCGGCGATCATGGCCGTGGTCAGCGCCGGCCTGGCCGTCACGGCGCAGCTTGAAAGCCTGATTACCGCGGACATGCGCATCCTCGGTGCAGCCGAGGATCTGCCGCTGCTGCCCGAGGCCAGCATCATGCTCGTGCGCAACCTGCATAACCCGTCACCGATCACCGAGTGCCTGGCCGAGCACATAATTGAAGGCTTCAAACCTTGAAGGCGAGCATCACCGCACAGAACACCAGGAACCCGCAAAACAGCCCGCGCAGCAGCCGCTCCGGCAATGCGTGGGCAACCTTCACGCCCCAACTGATGCTCATCAGCCCGCCGACCGCCAAGGGTAAGCCGATCACCCAGTTGACCTGATGGTGCACGGCGTAAGTCACCAGCGTCACCCCGGTACTCGGCAAGGCCAGCGCCAACGATAACCCCTGCGCAACCACTTGGCTGGTGCCGAACAGACTGGTCAGCACCGGGGTCGCCACCACCGCGCCCCCAACACCGAACAACCCGCCCATAGTGCCGGATGCAGCGCCGAGCACGCCCAACCAAGGCCATGAATAGTTCATCTGCGAAGCCGGCGCAGCGCTGGCGGCGAACATGCGAAGCAAGTTGTACGCCGACAGAGCGATCAGAAACGCGACAAAGCCTATACGCATGGTTTGCGCATCAATGCCCACCGCCCAGATCGATCCGAGCCAGGCGAAGCAAAACCCCATGATGGCCAGCGGTAACGCGTTGCGCAGTTCGATCCGGTTGCGCTGATGATAACGCCACAGCGCCAGCATCACGTTCGGCACCACCATCACCAGCGCTGTGCCCTGGGCAATCTGCTGGTCGAGCCCGAACAGCACGCCCAGCAGCGGAATGGCGATCAGGCCGCCGCCGATGCCAAACAACCCGCCGAGCGTACCCAGGGCAGCACCGAAGACCAGATACATCAGAAACTCAATCACGGGCGATTTCTCCTCACGTCATGCGACTGATCCTACGCAGTTGCTTCTGGCGCGGAAACGCACAGCGACGCACAATAGCTGTGCCAAATTCGCACAAGCGCAAATCTGCCATGAACCCCAATCAACTGACCGACCAACTGGCTTTGTTCCTCGATGTGCTGGAAACCGGCAGTTTTTCCGCCGCCTCGCGCCGTCATCCGCTGACCCCTTCGGCCGTGGCACGGCGTATCGACAGCCTGGAAAACGCGGTCGGCAGTCAGTTGTTCATMCGCAGCACGCATGCGGTACGTGCCACCCCGGCGGGATTGGCCTTTGCCGAGCGGGCACGGCGGATCGTTGCCGAGTTGCGCCTGGCCCGGGCCGAGGCGGTGTCCCTGAGCAGCGCGCCGGAAGGTCTGATTCGTATCGATGCGCCGGCAGCCTTTGGGCGCCGGCACCTGGCACCGGTGATTGCCGATTTCCTCATGCTCTATCCCGGGCTCGATGTGCAACTGCACCTGATCGACAGTTTCGTCGACATGCAGGGCCAGAACCTCGGCAAGGTCGATCTGGTGCTGCGCGCCGGGCAATTGGCCGACACCCGACTGGTGGCCACGCCGCTGGCGAGCATCGTGCGCATCGCCTGCGCCAGCCCTGATTATTTGCGGTGTCGCGGCGTGCCCACCGATCCATCACAACTGATTGAACATGACGGACTCGATTGGGATGGTCTGGCCCCRCTGTTCGCCTGGCGCTTCGAGCGGAATGGGCAAATGCAACTACACCGGCCGGCGCGGGTCCGCATGAGCGCCAACAATGCCGAGGCGCTGGTCTGCGGCGCGCTGGCCGGCCTCGGGATTGCGCATCTGCCGACCTGGCTGGCCAGCGAGTACCTGTTGCGCGGTGAGTTGCTGCCGTTGTTCTGCGACAGCGGTCTGCCGAAACCGGAAAGCGCCGGTATCTATGCCTTGCGCCTGGAACAACAACCCAACTCCCGCAGTCGCTTGTTGCTGGAGTACCTGAAGACCCGCTTCAGCCCGGTTCCACCCTGGGATCTGGTACTGCAAACCCATTTGCAACGGCACTGATCAAAATTATCTGGCGCATTAAAGATTCGCCCGCTAGATTCCTAAGATCACAGATCAAGGCTCCGACATGAACACCGAGCGCAACACCCCGGATAACTGCGACAACCTGTTGCTGGACAATCAGGCCTGTTTTGCCCTGCATTCCACTTCGCTGATGATGACCAAGGTCTACAAACCCCTGCTGCAAGCGCTGGGGCTGACCTACCCGCAATACCTGGCGATGATGGTGTTGTGGGAACGGGACGGTTTGACCGTAGGCGAAATCAGCACGCGGTTGCTGACCGACCCTGGCTCGTTGACGCCGCTGCTCAAGCGCCTGGAAGCCGAAGGCTTGCTCAGCCGCACCCGCAGCCGCGAGGACGAGCGGGTGGTAATCGTCGAACTCACCGAGCAGGGCCGAGCCTTGCGCGACAAAGCCCGGGATATTCCCCAGTGCATCCTCGGCGCCAGCGGAATGACACTGGAGCGCCTGCAAAACCTGCAAGCGGAGCTGCAAGAGTTGCGTCGCCACCTGCAAGACAGCCTCTAGCCGCCAACCCACCACAAATCCCCCTGTGGGAGCGAGCTTGCTCCGGGCGGCGATCCGACGATTGCAGTGTCACATTCAGCAATGATGCTGACTGACACACCGCCATCG
>NZ_JBGCUL010000222.1:0-6189 GCF_054177685.1 Pseudomonas sp. P5_A2_2 | reverse complement strand
GAACACGCCGAAGCGGCTCGGTTCGATTGGCGCGTTCAACGACGCGGACAAGGCCAGGGCCAGTACGTCGCGGGTCTGGGCCGGGTCGATGACACCGTCGTCCCACAGGCGCGCGCTGGAATAGTAGGGGTGACCCTGCTCTTCGTACTGGTCGAGGATCGGTTGCTTGATCTCGGCTTCCTGCTCGGCGCTGAAACCCTGGCCGCTGCGTTCGGCCTGCTCACGCTTGACCTGCACCAGTACGCCGGCCGCCTGTTCGGCACCCATCACGCCAATACGCGCATTCGGCCACATCCACAAAAAGCGCGGGTCGTAGGCGCGACCGCACATGCCGTAGTTACCGGCACCGAAACTGCCGCCGATGATCACGGTGAACTTCGGCACCTTGGCGCAGGCCACGGCGGTCACCAGTTTCGCGCCGTGCTTGGCGATGCCGCCAGCTTCGTATTTCTGGCCGACCATGAAGCCGGTGATGTTCTGCAGGAACAGCAGCGGGATGCCGCGCTGGCACGCCAGTTCGATGAAGTGCGCGCCTTTCTGCGCCGCTTCAGCGAACAGGATGCCGTTGTTGGCGAGGATCGCGATCGGGTAACCGTGCAGGTAAGCAAAACCGCAGACCAGCGTTGTCCCGAACAGCGCCTTGAATTCGTCGAATACCGATCCGTCCACCAACCGCGCAATCACTTCGCGCACGTCGAACGGTTGCTTGGCGTCGGCCGGGACCACGCCGTACAGCTCGTCGCTGCTGTAGAGCGGGGCGATCGGAGTGCGTTGCTGAACCTCACCTTGCTTGCGCCAGTTGAGGTTGGCGACGCTGCGGCGGGCGAGTGCGAGTGCGTGCTCATCGCTCTCGGCGTAATGGTCGGCCACTCCGGAAATCTTGCAGTGCACATCGGCCCCGCCGAGATCTTCGGCGCTGACCACTTCACCGGTCGCGGCTTTCACCAGCGGCGGGCCGGCGAGAAAGATCGTTGCCTGTTCGCGGACCATGATTGCTTCGTCGGCCATCGCCGGTACATAGGCGCCGCCAGCGGTGCAGGAACCCATGACCACGGCAATCTGCGGAATGCCCATGGCGCTCATGTTGGCCTGGTTGAAGAAAATTCGCCCGAAGTGCTCGCGGTCCGGGAACACTTCATCCTGGCGCGGCAGGTTGGCGCCGCCCGAGTCCACCAGGTAGATGCACGGCAGACGGTTCTGTTGGGCGATGGTCTGGGCACGCAGGTGTTTTTTCACCGTCAGTGGGTAATACGAGCCACCTTTTACCGTGGCGTCGTTGGCGACGATCATGCATTCGACGCCCTCCACTCGGCCGATCCCGGCAATCACGCCAGCGGCAGGGACGTCTTCGCCGTACACCTCGTACGCCGCCAGTTGGCTAATCTCCAAAAATGGCGAACCCGGATCGAGCAAGCGGTTAATGCGCTCGCGAGGCAGCAGTTTGCCCCGCGAGGTGTGGCGTTCCTGAGCCTTCGGGCCACCACCTTGCGCCACTTGGGCGAGCAGGGTGTGCAGGGCGTCGACTTGTTTGAGCATCGCCGCGCTGTTGGTGGCGAACTCCGCTGAACGGGGGTTGAGCTGGGTATGCAGGGTAGCCATGGGCAGCTCCGTTTAGCGGGTTTCGTTGAACAGTTCGCGACCGATCAGCATGCGACGGATCTCACTGGTGCCCGCGCCGATTTCGTACAGCTTGGCGTCACGCAACAGACGGCCGGCCGGGAATTCATTGATGTAGCCGTTGCCACCGAGAATCTGGATCGCGTCGAGGGCCATTTGCGTGGCGCGTTCGGCGCTGTAGAGGATCACGCCGGCGGCGTCCTTGCGCGTGGTTTCGCCGCGCTCGCAAGCCTGGGCCACGGCGTACAGGTAGGCGCGGCTGGCGTTGAGTTGGGTGTACATGTCAGCGACCTTGCCCTGGATCAGCTGGAATTCGCCGATGCTTTGGCCGAACTGCTTGCGGTCGTGGATGTACGGCACGATCAGGTCCATGCACGCCTGCATGATCCCGGTCGGGCCACCGGAGAGCACGACGCGCTCATAGTCGAGGCCGCTCATCAGCACTTTCACGCCGCCGTTGAGCACGCCGAGGATGTTTTCTTCCGGCACTTCGACGTCATCGAAAAACAGTTCGCAGGTGTTCGAACCGCGCATGCCCAGCTTGTCGAACTTGTTGCTGCGGCTGAAGCCTTTCCAGTCGCGTTCGACGATGAAGGCGGTGATGCCGTGGGGGCCCTTTTCCAGATCGGTCTTGGCGTAGATCACGTAGGTGTTGGCGTCCGGACCATTGGTGATCCAGGTCTTGCTGCCGTTGAGCACGTAATGATCGCCGCGCTTGTCGGCGCGCAGCTTCATCGAGACCACGTCGGAGCCGGCGTTCGGTTCGCTCATGGCCAATGCGCCGATGTGCTCGCCGCTGATCAGCTTGGGCAGGTATTTGGTTTTCTGTTCGTGGTTGCCATTGCGATTGATCTGGTTGACGCACAGGTTGGAGTGGGCGCCGTAGGACAACGCCACCGAGGCCGAGCCACGGCTGATTTCTTCCATGGCCACCACGTGGGCCAGGTAACCCAGGCCGGCACCGCCGTACTCTTCCGGCACGGTAATGCCCAGCAGGCCCATGTCGCCGAATTTGCGCCACAGGTCGGCGGGGAACAGGTTGTCGATGTCGATCTGAGCGGCGCGCGGGGCGATCTCCTTGGCGACGAAGGACTGAACCTGATCGCGCAGCATGTCGATGGTTTCACCGAGGGCAAAGTTCAGGGATGGATAGCTCATGGGTCACCTTTTGGCTTTTTTATCGGTTGGTGAGACTGTCAATGGGTTCTCACCTTTACGTTAACGTAAGCCTGTGATGAATGGCTGTCAATCACCCTTTACGTTAACGTCAACTTGAGCGAGAGTAGAGCCAGTTCAAGATAGAACGCGGACCACGCCTGTGGCACCGCCGGTAGCCCATAAATAAAGACAATAGGGGTCGTCATGGATCAAACCAGTGCAAGCCCGCAACGCAGTTATACCCGCGGTTCCCAGGACAAAGCCTTACTGGCGATGACCATCGGCCAGGCTTTCGACAACACGGTCGCGCAATACCCGGACGGGGAGGCGCTGGTGGTGCGTCATCAACAGCTGCGTTACACCTGGCGGCAATTGGCAGAGGTCGCGGACCTGCACGCCAGAGCACTGCTGGCGCTRGGGCTGCAAGCCGGGGACCGCCTTGGCATCTGGGCACCGAACTGTGCGCAGTGGTGCATCAGTCAGATTGCCACCGCGAAAATCGGCGTGATCCTGGTCAACATCAACCCCGCCTATCGCAGTTCCGAACTGGAATACGTGTTGAAGCAATCCGGCTGCCAATGGCTTGTGTGTGCCGGGGCCTTCAAGTCCTCGGACTATCACGCGATGCTGCAAGGCCTGGTGCCGGAACTGGCCGGGCAATCCATCGGCAAACTGCACAGCGAGCGGCTGCCGGAGTTGCGTGGTGTCATCAGCCTGGATGCACAACCACCGTCAGGGTTCCTGCCATGGTCGCAACTGGCCGATCTGGCGGGCAGCGTCACGGTCGAGCAACTGCATGAGCGTCAGGACAGCCTGCACTTCGATCAGCCGGTGAATATCCAGTACACCTCCGGCACCACCGGTTTCCCCAAGGGCGCGACCCTCAGTCACTACAACATTCTCAACAACGGTTACATGGTCGGCGAAAGCCTGGGCCTGACGGCGGCCGATCGGCTGGTGATCCCGGTGCCGCTGTATCACTGCTTCGGCATGGTCATGGGCAACCTCGGCTGCATCACCCATGGCAGCACGATGATTTATCCAAACGATGCATTCGATCCGTTACTGACCCTAGGCACCGTCGCGGAAGAAAAAGCCACGGCGCTATACGGCGTGCCGACCATGTTCATCGCCGTGCTCGATCAGCCTCAGCGTGCCGGGTTCGACCTGTCGAGCCTGCGCACCGGGATCATGGCGGGCGCGACCTGTCCTATCGAGGTGATGCGCCGGGTCATCAGCGAAATGCACATGAGCGAAGTGCAGATTGCCTACGGCATGACGGAAACCAGTCCGGTGTCATTGCAGACCGGTCCTTCAGATGACCTGGAGCTGCGCGTAACCACCGTCGGTCGTACCCAGCCGCAGCTGGAAAGCAAGATCATTGACGAGGCGGGCAACCTGGTACCGCGCGGCACCATCGGTGAGCTGTGCACCCGCGGTTACAGCGTGATGCTGGGTTACTGGAACAACCCTGAAGGCACGGCGCAAGCCATCGATCAGGCCGGCTGGATGCACACCGGTGACCTGGCGAGCATGAACGATGAGGGCTACGTGTGCATTGCCGGGCGCAACAAGGACATGATCATCCGCGGCGGTGAGAACATTTACCMGCGGGAGCTGGAGGAATTTTTCTTCACTCATCCGGCCGTTGCGGATGTTCAGGTGATCGGTATTCCTTGCTCGCGTTACGGCGAAGAGATCGTCGCCTGGATCAAGTTCCACCCCGGCCACAGCGCCACCGAGCAAGAGCTGCAAGCCTGGTGCAAGGAGCGCATCGCGCACTTCAAGACGCCGCGTTACTTCAAGTTCGTCGAGGAGTTTCCGATGACCGTGACCGGCAAGATCCAGAAATTCCGGATGCGCGAGATCAGTATTGAGGAATTGCGCAACAAGCAGGGTTGATGCGTAACCCTGAGGGAGCGGGCTTGCCCGCGATGACGGCAGCACATTCAACATGGATGTTGGCTGACCCACCGCTATCGCGAGCAAGCTCGCTCCCACAGGGGGCGGTGGTGGAAACACAAATGCCAGACAGCACAAAGGGGAGCCGAAGCTCCCCTTTAATTTTGTTGCGCGTGCTCTTTTTTTATTATTGAGGGTCGGTCTGTTGTTGTTTTTGGCAACCGTTGCCCTTTACCGCTGTTTTTGGCGATCCCCATCCGGGATCAAGAGCAAACGTATTTTTTTGAGCGCTGATCTACTTTCTCGCTGAGCGATCCAACCGAATCGGGAGCTACCTGAAGGTAGTTTTATTATTCTCTGCCCGGTTGCGGGTAACTCCGAAAAGCACCCTGAAAAGCACATCTTCTCCAAAAAAATCTGTTAGCTGCGTCTCTGCCGTGTTGTTTTTGTTATGTCAGAGTCGTTACGTCTTGTTTTTATTAGGTTTGCCGCAATTTTTTTATTCTTGTTGTGCGATAGATATAGCAGGAGCCATGCCAACTTTTTAAAAGCCTTTAAAATCAACGGTTTGGAGATTTTCAGAGTTTTACGCTTCAGGCAAAACCCTACATTTTGTTTCCGTGTTACTCGCTTGCGCCCACGTTTGAGTCCGTGCGGTAACACCCGGACACACTCAGCGCACTCACTGTGCGCTGCGGGCCTTGGCCACGCGGGAACCGGTAGGGCGACCCAGTACGGTACAAATCTGTTGACCGGCAACCATCAAGGCGTCGAGGTCGATTCCGGTGTCGATGCCCAGGCCGTTGAGCAGGTAAACCACGTCCTCGGTCGCGACGTTACCGCTGGCGCCCTTGGCATAGGGGCAGCCGCCGAGACCTGCGATGGAGCTGTCGAACACCGAGATGCCTTCCAGCAGGCTGGCGTAGATGTTGGCCACAGCCTGACCATAGGTGTCGTGGAAGTGTCCGGCGAGTTTTTCCCGGGGCACATCCTTTGCTACCGTTTCAAACATCTTGCGGGTTGCGCCGGCGGTGCCGGTGCCGATGGTGTCCCCCAGCGAGACCTCATAGCAGCCCATGGCATAGAGCTCGCGAGCGACTACGGCGACTTGTTCCGGGGCGACGTTACCTTCATAGGGGCAGCCCAGCACACAGGAAACATAACCGCGCACGGTCACCCCGTGTTGTCTGGCAGCGTCCATGATCGGTGCGAAACGCTCCAGGCTTTCGCTGATCGAGCAATTGATGTTGCGTTGGGAAAACGCCTCTGAAGCCGCGGCGAACACGGCCACTTCCTTGACCCCGGCGGCGAGGGCGTCTTCGAAACCGCGCAGGTTGGGAGCGAGCGCGCCGTAGACCACGCCCGGCTTGCGCTGGATCTGCGCGAAGACCTCGGCGGAGCCGGCCATCTGCGGCACCCACTTGGGCGACACGAAACTGCCGACTTCTATATAGCCGAGCCCGGCTGCGGTCAGTGCATCGACCAGTTGTACCTTGTCGGTAACACTGATGG
>NZ_JBGCUL010000221.1:0-6200 GCF_054177685.1 Pseudomonas sp. P5_A2_2 | reverse complement strand
GTCAAACGCATGCTCAAGACGGTGCAACTCGTCAATGCCTTCGAAGAGCAAATGGTGGCCCTTTCGGACGATCAATTGCGTGCCAAGACCAGCGAGTTCAAGGCCCGTATCGCCAAAGGGGAGTCCCTCGACAAACTGCTGCCAGAAGCCTTTGCGGTCGCCCGCGAAGCCGGCAAGCGTGTCATGGGCATGCGCCACTTCGATGTCCAGCTGATCGGCGGCATGACCTTGCATGAAGGCATGATCGCGGAAATGCGTACCGGTGAAGGCAAGACCCTGGTGGCAACACTGGGCGTTTACCTCAACGCGCTGTCCGGCAACGGCGTGCACGTTGTGACGGTGAACGACTACCTGGCCCGCCGTGACGCCAACTGGATGCGCCCGCTGTATGAATTCCTCGGCATGACAGTCGGCGTGGTCACGCCGTTCCAGCCGCCGGAAGAGAAGCGCGCTGCCTACGCCGCCGACATCACCTACGGCACCAACAACGAATTCGGTTTCGATTACCTGCGCGACAACATGGCGTTCAGCATGGAAGAAAAATTCCAGCGCGAACTCAATTTTGCCGTGATCGACGAAGTCGACTCCATCCTCATCGACGAAGCCCGTACGCCGCTGATCATCTCCGGTCAGGCCGAGGACAGCTCCAAGCTATACATCGAGGTCAACAAACTGATCCCGACGCTTGAGTTGCACATCGAAGAAGTCGAAGGCGAAGTCACCAAGGCCGGCCACTACACCGTTGACGAGAAGACCCGCCAGGTCGAACTCAACGAAGCCGGTCACCAGTTCGTCGAAGAAACGCTGACCCGCATCGGCCTGCTGGCTGAAGGCGAGAGCCTGTACTCGGCGCATAACCTGAGCCTGCTGACTCACGTTTACGCCGGCCTGCGCGCGCACAAGCTGTTCCATCGCAACGTCGAATACATCGTGCAGGACGGTCAGGTCGTACTGGTCGACGAGCACACCGGCCGCACCATGCCGGGTCGCCGCTTGTCCGAAGGCCTGCACCAGGCCATCGAAGCCAAGGAAAACCTGAACATCCAGGCCGAAAGCCAGACATTGGCGTCGACCACCTTCCAGAACTACTTCCGTCTGTACAACAAGCTGTCCGGCATGACCGGTACGGCCGACACCGAAGCGTTCGAGTTCCACCAGATCTATGGCCTGCAGGTCATGGTGATTCCACCGAACAAGCCGCTGGCCCGTAAAGACTACAACGACCTGGTGTTCCTGACCGCCGACGAGAAATACGCGRCAATCGTGGCCGATATCAAGGAAAGCATGGCCGCTGGTCGTCCGGTGCTGGTGGGTACTGCCACCATCGAAACCTCCGAGCACATGTCCAGCCTGCTCGTGAAGGAAGGCATCGAACACAAGGTTCTGAACGCCAAGTTCCACGAAAAGGAAGCCGAGATCATTGCCCAGGCCGGTCGCCCGGGCGCACTGACCATCGCCACCAACATGGCCGGTCGTGGTACCGACATCCTCTTGGGCGGTAACTGGGAAGTGGAAGTGGCTTCCCTGGAAAACCCGACCCCTGAGCAGATTGCCCAGATCAAGGCCGACTGGCAGAAGCGTCACCAGCAAGTGCTCGAATCGGGCGGTTTGCAGGTGATTGCATCCGAGCGTCACGAATCGCGCCGTATCGACAACCAGCTACGTGGTCGTGCCGGTCGTCAGGGCGACGCCGGTTCCAGCCGTTTCTACCTGTCGCTGGAAGACAGCCTGATGCGCATCTTCGCCTCTGACCGGGTGAAGAACTTCATGAAGGCCCTGGGCATGCAGCCTGGCGAAGCGATCGAACACCGTATGGTGACCAACGCCATCGAAAAGGCCCAGCGCAAGGTCGAAGGTCGTAACTTCGACATTCGTAAACAACTGCTCGAGTTCGACGACGTCAACAACGAACAGCGTAAAGTGATCTATCACATGCGTAACACGTTGCTGGCCGCCGACAACATCGGTGAGACCATCGCTGACTTCCGTCAGGACGTGCTCAACGCCACCGTCAGCGCACACATTCCTCCGCAATCGCTGCCTGAACAGTGGGACGTGGCCGGTCTGGAAGCTGCGTTGCAGAGCGATTTCGGTGTGACGCTGCCGATCCAGCAATGGCTCGACGAAGACGATCACCTGTACGAAGAAACCCTGCGCGAGAAGCTCATGAACGAGCTCGTCGCGGCGTACAACGAGAAAGAAGACCAGGCGGGCGCCGAAGCGCTGCGCTCCTTCGAGAAACAAATCGTTCTGCGCGTACTGGACGACCTGTGGAAAGACCACCTGTCGACCATGGACCACCTGCGTCACGGTATCCACTTGCGTGGTTATGCCCAGAAGAATCCGAAGCAGGAATACAAGCGCGAGTCGTTCACCCTGTTCTCCGAATTGCTGGATTCGATCAAGCGCGACTCGATCCGTGTGCTGTCCCATGTTCAGGTTCGCCGCGAAGACCCGATCGAAGAAGAGCAGCGCCTGCGTCAGGAAGCCGAGGCATTGGCCGCTCGCATGCAGTTCCTGCATGAAGAAGCTCCAGGCCTTGAGCAGCCGGAAGTGTTGGGCGAAGAGATCGATGTTGCTCTCGCTGCTGCACCGGTTCGCAACGAGCAGAAGCTGGGTCGTAACGAGCTGTGCTATTGCGGTTCGGGCAAGAAGTTCAAGCATTGTCACGGGCAGATTCAGTAAAACCCGTTTCAAACGCTGAAATACCCGCGCCGCGACCGGCTTCTGCCGTCGCGGCGTTTTACCATTCGAACCACCGTTCTGCTGAAACGGTGCTGACATCATTTATAAAGGAGCGCATTCATGGCTGTTGGTCTTGGTCCTTTGCCAACGTTGCACCCGGTTGCCGGTTTTGAACTCGGTATCGCCTCGGCCGGCATCAAGCGCCCGGGGCGCAAGGATGTTGTGGTCATGCGCTGTGTTGAAGGCTCCACGGTTGCCGGCGTGTTCACCTTGAACGCCTTTTGCGCCGCGCCGGTGATCCTGGCCAAGCAACGCGTACAAGGTCCTGTGCGCTACCTGCTGACCAACACAGGCAATGCCAACGCCGGCACCGGCGAACCAGGCCTGGCCGCGGCCGAGCGCACTTGCGCGAAACTGGCCGAATTGACCGGCGTCGATGCCAGCCAGGTGCTGCCGTACTCCACCGGTGTGATCGGCGAGCCGTTGCCAGTGGAGAAAATCGAAGGTGCGCTGCAAGCTGCCCTTGATGATCTGTCGATCCACAACTGGGAAGCTGCCGCCACCGGCATCATGACGACTGACACCCTGCCAAAAGGTGCCAGCCGTCAGTTCCAGCACGACGGTGTGACCGTCACCGTTACCGGTATCAGCAAAGGCGCCGGCATGATTCGCCCGAACATGGCGACCATGCTCGGCTACATCGCCACTGACGCCAAGGTTTCCCGCGACGTGTTGCAAAACCTGATGCTGGATGGCGCCAACAAATCGTTCAACCGCATCACCATCGATGGTGATACGTCGACCAATGACTGCTGCATGCTGATCGCCACGGGTCAGGCGGCGTTGCCGGAAATCACCCGCGCCGAAGGCGAGTTGTTCGCCAAGTTGAAGCAGGCGGTGTTCGAAGTGTGCATGGACGTGGCCCAGGCCATCGTGCGTGACGGCGAAGGCGCGACCAAGTTCGTGACTGTTGAAGTCAATGGCGGCGGCAATCACCAGGAGTGCCTGGACGTCGGTTACACCGTGGCTCACTCGCCGCTGATCAAGACTGCATTGTTTGCGTCCGACCCGAACTGGGGACGTATCCTGGCCGCTGTCGGCCGTGCCGGCGTTCCGAACCTGGATGTGAGCAAGATCGACGTATTCCTTGGCGAAGTGTGCATTGCCAGCCGTGGCGCGCGCGCGGCGACCTACACCGAAGCCCAGGGCGCGGCGGTGATGCAGCAGGAAGAAATCACCATCCGCATCGAGTTGGGTCGTGGCGATTGCAGCGAAACCATCTGGACCACCGACCTGTCCCACGAATATGTGAAGATCAACGCCGAGTACCGTACTTGATCTCTCGTTAGATCGAGTCGCTGCTATCGCGAGCAAGCTCGCTCCCACAGGGATTTTTGGTGCTCACACTCTTTGTGTTTCACCTTCACCACTGTGGGAGCGAGCTTGCTCGCGATGGCGGTCTGTCAGTCGCTAGCTAGACTGGCCTGTCCCCCCATCAAAAGGTCCCGAACATGAGCCTGCACCTGATCATCGGCGACAAACTGCTTTCTTCCTGGTCCCTGCGCGGCGCCCTGGCTCTCGACCTGACCGGCGCGGCCTACACCGAAGAACTGATCAAGCTGAACCAGCCGGACACCCGCGAGCGTCTGCTCAAGCATTCGCYGACTGGCAAGGTCCCGCTGCTGAAAACCGAACACGGTACCATCGCCGATTCCCTGGCGATTGCCGAATACCTGGCAGAACAGTTCCCGTCCGCAAGCCTCTGGCCGAAAGACATCGCCGCCCGTGCTCAGGCGCGTTCGGCGTGTGCGCAGATGCACAGCGGGTTCTTCGCCATGCGCGGCAATATGCCATTTGACCTGAGCCATGACGCCCCTTTGTCGCCGGTTCCGGCTGAGGTTCAGGTCGACATCGAACGCATGTCGGCGCTGTGGGCCGAGTGCCGTGCCGCCGCGACAGAAACCGGGCCGTACCTGTTTGGTCATATCAGTCTGGCTGACGTGTTCTTTGCACCGATTGCCGTGCGCCTGCGCACCTATCAGGTGAAACTGTCTGCCATAGACGAGGCCTACGTCGAAACCCTCTACCAATGGCCGGCGTTCAAGGCCTGGCAGAAGGCCGGACTGGAGGAGTTGCAAAAGTGAAACGAGTCCATGTCGCCGCCGCCGTCATCCGCGATGGCAGTGGCCAAATCCTCATCGCCCGTCGTGCCGACGCACAGCACCAGGGCGGCCTGTGGGAGTTTCCCGGGGGCAAGGTCGAGGCCGGCGAGTCGGTCGAAACCGCACTGGCCCGCGAACTCCATGAAGAGCTGGGCATCGTGGTCGGCGCGGCGCGCCCGCTGATCAAGATTCGGCACGATTACCCGGACAAACAGGTGTTGCTGGATGTCTGGGAGGTTTCGGCGTTTACCGGCGAGCCCCACGGTGCCGAGGGACAACCGCTGGCCTGGGTTACACCTCGTGATTTGTCGAATTACGAGTTCCCGGAGGCCAATCAGCCGATCGTCGCGGCCGCGAAATTACCCGCTCAGTACCTGATCACGCCGCAAGACCTGGAAACCCCCGCGTTGCTGCGTGGTATTCAGAAGGCCATTGCCGGCGGCATCAAGCTGATCCAGTTGCGTGCACCGAACGGTTACGATCCGAAATATCGCGACCTGGCTGTCGATGCGGTGGGCCTGTGTGCCGGCAAGGCGCAGTTGATGATCAAAGGGCCGTTCGAATGGCTGGGCGACTTCCCGTCCGCGGGTTGGCACATTACCTCGGCGCAGCTGCGCAAATACGCAGCGGCTGGCCGACCGCTCCCAGCGTCGCGCTGGCTGGCGGCCTCGTGCCATAACGCTGAAGAGCTGGCGCTGGCCGAACAGATGGGGGTGGACTTTGTGACCCTGTCGCCGGTTCAACCTACCCTGACTCACCCAGGCGCCGGGCCGTTGGGTTGGGAGCAGGCGTCGAGCTTGATCGATGGCTTCAGCAAGCCGGTGTTCCTGCTCGGAGGTGTTGGCCCGGCGCAGCTTCAGCAAGCCTGGGAAGCTGGTGCGCAAGGTGTCGCGGGGATTCGGGCGTTTTGGCCTGAGAGTTAATTCTTTAGCGAGCCTACTGGCCTCATCGCGAGCARGCTCGCTCCCACAGTGGATTTGTGGCGYTCACAAAACTTGTGGGAGCGAGCTTGCTCGCGATGAGGGCCTGACAGGCACCGGCTAAACCTCAGGTTTCGCCGCAGGCTGCCAAAGAATCTCGGCAATTCCCTGACGCTTGGCAATCAGCCGCGCCGCAACAAACAACAGATCCGACAACCGATTGATATACGCCAGGCCAACCCCGGCCAACGGCTCAATCGCATTGAGTTGCTGACACCGCCGCTCTGCGCTGCGCGCCAGGCTGCGGCAGACATGGGCCTGGGCAATCAGCGCCGAACCGCCGGGCAAAATGAAGTTTTCCAGCGGTCCCAACTCTTCATTCCACACATCGATCGCGGCTTCCAGGCGTTCGATTTCCGCTGCATTCAACGCC
>NZ_JBGCUL010000220.1:0-6224 GCF_054177685.1 Pseudomonas sp. P5_A2_2 | reverse complement strand
AGGTACAACGCCACTGGCGCGCCAAGGCCGCCAAGACCGACGATCAATACGCGGCTCTCCTTGAGCCGCAACTGGCCGTCGATATCGATGTGTTGCAGCAGAATCTGCCGGCTGTAACGCAGCAATTCCTGATCATTCAGCACGGCAGGCGCCCCAGACTGATGCGTTGGTGACCGCCCAGATCGGTGCGGCTGTGGACTTCTTCAAACCCGCGGGTCAGCAGCAAATCGCGGACCGCCTCGGCCTGATCATAGCCATGCTCGAGCATCAGCCAGCCGCCAGCATCGAGATGGTCCGGTGCCTGGGCGACGATCAGACGCAGATCGTCGAGCCCGTCGACACCGGCCACCAGGGCGCTGGCCGGTTCGAAGCGCACATCGCCCTCGACCAGATGTGGATCGGTCGCTGCGATGTAGGGCGGATTGCTGATGATCAGTTGAAAACGCTGACCTTCCAGGGCGCTGAACCAATGGCTGCTCAGTACCTTGGCGTTATTCAGATGCAGACGCTGGCGATTGCGTTCGGCCAGGGCCACGGCTTCCAGAATCCGATCCACGGCAGTGACGCTCCAGGCCGGACATTCGCTGGCCAGGGCCAGGGCAATCGCGCCGCTGCCGGTGCCAAGGTCAAGTACTTTGGCCTGTGTGGCCGGCAACAGTTCCAGCGCGGCTTCCACCAGCAATTCGGTATCCGGGCGCGGGATCAGCGTGTGCGGCGCCACTTCCAGATCCAGTTTCCAGAAACCCTGCTGGCCGAGGATATAGGCCACTGGCTCCCCGCTGCGGCGGCGTTGCAAATATTCGGCGAACGTCAGCGCCGCTTCGCTCGGCACGATGCGCTCCGGCCAGGTGTGCAGGAAACTGCGGGACTTGCCCAACGCCGCCGCCAGCAGCAATTCGGCATCCAGACGCGCCGTGGGCGAGTCGGGTAAGTCGGCGGCGCGCAACAAACTGGCAATGATCGTCATTTACTCACCTATCGCTGCCAGTTGATCGGCCTGGTACTCGGCCAGCAACGGCTCGATCACCGCCTCGACACCGCCGGCGAGGATCTCGTCGAGGGAATACAAGGTCAGGTTGACCCGGTGGTCGGTGACCCGGCCCTGGGCAAAATTGTAGGTGCGGATGCGCTCGGAGCGATCACCGGAACCAACCAGCAACTTACGCTCACTGGCAATGGCGTTGGCCGCAGCGGAGGTCTGTTGATCGTTCAGCTTGGCCGACAACCAGGACATCGCCCGGGCGCGGTTCTTGTGCTGCGAACGTTCTTCCTGGCACTCGACCACGATGCCGGACGGCAAGTGCGTGATGCGGATCGCCGAGTCGGTCTTGTTGACGTGCTGGCCACCGGCGCCGGAGGAGCGATAGGTATCGACGCGCAGGTCGGCCGGGTTGATCTCGATCGCTTCTTGCTCGTCCGGTTCGGGCAATACTGCCACGGTGCAGGCCGACGTGTGGATGCGGCCTTGGGATTCGGTCGCCGGAACCCGCTGCACGCGGTGCGCACCGGACTCGAATTTGAGCTTGCCGTAGACGTTGTCGCCCTCGACCCGGGCAATCACCTCTTTATAGCCGCCGTGTTCACCCTCGTTTTCCGAGAGGATCTCCACMCGCCAGCCACGGCGCTCGGCGTAACGCGAATACATGCGGAACAGGTCGCCGGAGAAAATCGCCGCCTCGTCGCCGCCGGTGCCGGCACGGATTTCGAGGAACACGTTGCGCCCGTCGTTCGGGTCCTTGGGCAGCAGCATGCGCTGCAAGTCGGCTTCGAGCGTGACCAGGCGTTCCTTGGCCTCGCGGACTTCTTCCACGGCCATTTCACGCATGTCCGGGTCGCTGTCCTTGAGCAGTGCCTGGGCACCTTCGAGGTCATCCTGCACTTTCAGCAATTCTTTATAGACGCCCACGATCGGTTCGACTTCCGCGTACTCCTTGGAATAGGTGCGGAACTTGTTCTGATCGGAAATGACCTCGCCATCGCCCAGCAGGGCGGTCAATTCCTCGAAACGGTCCTGGAGGATATCCAGCTTATTGAGCAGTGACGCTTTCATTGCGGTTTTTTATCCGAAAAGCTATCCGATGAGCCCTCACCGAGGGCAAAGAGTTCCTGGGCCATCGCCAGCGCATCGAGGCGACCTTCGGCAGAGAGCTTTTTCAACTGCACGCTCGGTGCGTGCAACAGTTTGTTGGTCAGCCCGCGGGCCAGTTGCACCAGCACCTCTTCGGCGCTGGTGCCGTTGGCCAGCATGCGCTGGGCCTTKTKCAATTCTTCGTCGCGCAGGCGTTCGCTCTGTTGACGATAGGCCTTGAGCACGTCCACCGCTGCCAATTCACGCAGGCGGACCATGAAGTCTTCGGCGCCGACCGAGACCATCTCTTCGGCAGCCTGGGCTGCGCCCTGGCGGCTCTTGAGGTTCTCGGCGACCACTTCGTGGAGATCGTCGACGCTGTAGAGGTAAACGTCGTCCAGTTCGCCGACTTCTGGTTCGATGTCGCGCGGAACGGCGATATCGACCATGAAGATCGGTTTGTGCTTGCGCAGTTTCAAGGCGCTTTCCACTGCACCCTTGCCCAGAATCGGCAATTGGCTGGCAGTGGAACTGATGACGATATCGCTGCGCACCAGCTCCGCCGGAATATCCGACAGCAACACCGCATGAGCACCGAACTGTTCGGCCAGAATGCTGGCGCGCTCCAGGGTACGGTTGGCCACCACGATACGCTTTACGCCCAGTTCATGCAGATGGCGGGCGACCAGGGTGATGGTCTCTCCGGCGCCGATCAGCAAGGCCTGGCTGCGTTGCAGGTCGCTGAAAATCTGCTTGGCCAGGCTCACCGCGGCAAACGCCACCGACACCGGGTTCTCGCCGATGGCTGTGTCGGTGCGCACCTGTTTGGCCGCATTGAACGTGGCCTGGAACAACCTCCCGAGCAACGGCCCGATGGTGCCGGCCTCGCGGGCCACGGCATAGGCCGACTTCATCTGGCCGAGAATCTGCGGTTCGCCCAACACCAGTGAGTCGAGCCCGGAAGCCACCCGCATCATGTGACGAACTGCCGCATCATCTTCATGCACATAGGCGCTTTCGCGCAGCTCGTCGTAGCTCAAATGATGATATTCGGCCAGCCAGCGCAGCACGATGTCCGCCGACAGGTGATCCTGTTCTATATAGAGTTCACTGCGATTGCAGGTGGAGAGGATCGCAGCTTCGCGGCTGTCGGTGAGTCGGCAGAGCTGCTGCAAGGCCTCAACCAGCTGCTCAGGGGTAAAAGCCACGCGCTCGCGGACGTCTACTGAAGCAGTCTTGTGGTTAATACCGAGTGCAAGGAAGGCCATTCAAAGTCGCTGATGGTGACGTGAAGCCGGTAATTGTCCTACTTCAACGGAATCAGAACAACCACTCGATATCTATCGCTTCGGTAGATGGTATCCACGTTGCGAGCGGTTCTCGTTTACAGGGCAGCCAGGCGTTGTCGGATCCGCTGTGCGGGTAAATTGGCGGGCCGGTTATGTTTGGCCGAAAGCTTGTGTCATGATGATCCGACCGCAGGTTAGTCGTCCTCTTCCTATATGAATAGATCTTCCGCGTTGCTCCTCGCTTTTGTCTTCCTCAGCGGCTGCCAGGCCTTGGCACCCGTTTCACCGGACGCTACGTCGCCGGTTGAAGACAGCACCCCGACCCCTGAAAAGCCCAAGGTCTACAGCTCATTCAGCGAGGAAACCATCTTCAGCCTGTTGAGCGCCGAACTGGCTGGCCAGCGCAATCGTTTCGACATTGCCCTGGACAACTATGTGACCCAGGCCATCAACACCCAGGATCCGGGTATTTCCGAGCGGGCATTCCGTATCGCCGAATATCTGGGCGCCGATCAGGCAGCCCTGGACACCGCGCTGATCTGGGCCAAAAACGCCCCCAACGACCTCGAAGCGCAACGCGCCGCCGCCGTGCAGCTGGCACGCGCCGGGCGTTATGACGACTCCATGGTCTATATGGAGAAAGTCCTGCAAGGCAAGGGCGACACGCATTTCGACTTCCTTGCGCTGTCCGCGGCCGACACCGACCAGGACACCCGCAACGGATTGATGAAAAGCTTCGACCGTTTGTTGCAGCGTCATCCGGACAACAGCCAGCTGATTTTCGGCAAGGCGCTGCTGATGCAACAGGATGGCGATACCAAAGGCGCGCTGAAGCTGCTGGAAAACCATCCGCCGGACGACGGCGAAATTGCCCCGATTCTGCTGCGTGCACGCCTGCTGCAAACCCTGAATCGCGGTGACGAGGCCTTGCCGCTGCTGCAAAAAAGCATCAAGAAATACCCGGACGACAAGCGTCTGCGCCTGACTTATGCGCGGATGCTGGTTGAACAGAACCGTATGGACGACGCCAAGGCCGAGTTCTCGAGCCTGGTTCAGCAATACCCGGAGGACGACGAACTGCGTTACTCCCTGGCACTGGTCTGCCTGGAAGCCAAGGCCTGGAACGAGGCCAAGGGTTACCTGGAAGACCTGATCGCCCGGGAAAGCCACGTCGACTCGGCGCACCTGAACCTCGGCCGCATCGCCGAAGAACAAAACGACCCGCAAGGCGCCCTGATCGAATACGCCAAGGTTGGCCCGGGCAGCGACTTCCTACCGGCGCAATTGCGTCAGGCCGACATCCTGATGAACAACGGCAGGACCGCCGAAGCACAAAGAAAGCTGGCCGCAGAGCGCGATGAGCAGCCGGATTATGCGATCCAGCTGTATCTGATCGAAGCCGAAACCCTGTCCGCCAACAATCAGGGCGACAAGGCCTGGAAAATTCTGCAACAAGCCTTGCAGCAATACCCGGACGACTTGAATCTGCTCTACACCCGAGCCATGCAGGCGGAAAAACGCAATGACCTGGCGCAGATGGAAAAAGACCTGCGCACGATCATCAAGCGCGACCCGGACAATGCCATGGCGTTGAACGCACTCGGCTACACCCTGTCTGACCGCACCACACGCTACGCCGAAGCCAAGGCCCTGATCGAACAGGCGCACCAGATCAGTCCGGAAGACCCGGCGGTACTCGACAGCCTTGGCTGGGTGAATTACCGCATGGGCAATCTGGACGAAGCCGAGCGCCTGTTGCGTCAAGCCCTGGATCGTTTCCCMGATCAGGAAGTCGCCGCTCACCTGGGCGAAGTCCTGTGGGCCAACGGCAAACAGCGCGAAGCCAAACAGGTCTGGAGCAAGTTCCTCAAGGAACAACCCGACAGCCCGGCCCTGCGCGGCACCATCAAACGCCTGACCGGATCAGAGACTCTTTAAGATTATGTTTTTGCGCCATTTCATCGCTTTCAGTTTTATCACCCTGCTCGCCGGTTGCGCGGGCCTGGGTCCCCGCGAATCAGTCGAGGGTCACGGCAACCCCGCCCAATGGCGAGAGCACAAACAGCAACTTGCGAGCCTCGATGGCTGGCAGATCGACGGCAAGATCGGCATTCGCGCACCGAAAGACTCAGGCAGCGGCACGCTGTTCTGGTTGCAGCGTCAGGATTACTACGACATTCGCCTGTCCGGACCACTGGGCCGTGGCGCAGCTCGCCTGACCGGACGTCCGGGCAAGGTGTCGCTGGAAGTCGCCAACCAGGGACGCTACGACGCACCGAATCCGGAAGTGCTGCTCGAAGAACAGTTGGGCTGGAAATTGCCGGTGTCCAACCTGGCCTGGTGGGTGCGCGGGCTCCCGGCTCCGGACAGCAAAAGCCGTCTGACGCTGGATGGCGACAGTCGTTTGGCCACTCTCGAACAGGACGGTTGGCAGGTCGAATACACCGAATACACCCAACTGAACGGTTACTGGCTGCCCGAACGGATCAAACTGCATGGCACCGACCTGGATGTCACGCTGGTGATCAAGGCTTGGCAACCGCGCAAATTGGGGCAGTGAAATGCCAGACAATCGCCTGACACTGCCTTCGCCAGCCAAACTCAATTTGATGCTGCACATCCTGGGGCGCCGCGAAGACGGCTACCACGAACTGCAAACGATGTTTCAGTTTCTCGATTATGGTGACGAGATCACCTATGCCCTGCGCGATGACGGTGTCATTCAATTGCACACCGAATTCCCGGGCGTTCCCCACGACAGCAACCTGATCGTCAAGGCCGCCAGAAAACTTCAGGAGCAATCCGCTTGCTCGCTGGGCGTCGACATCTGGATCGAGAAAATCCTGCCCATGGGCGGTGGTATCGGT
>NZ_JBGCUL010000219.1:0-6253 GCF_054177685.1 Pseudomonas sp. P5_A2_2 | reverse complement strand
ACTTGTGAACGAGGTTGGCGTTCAAGCCATGGGCCAACGCGACATGCGCCACCGACGCGCCAGGGACTGCGCACTCGCTCAGCACCTTCGCCTTCAACTCGTCATCGTGGCGCCGCCGACCGCGCTTGGCGTGTTCCATGGTGTCCACTTAAATCCTTGGTGGACACCATCGTCACCGACGCCATCGGCGTTCTCAAGACGGGTTCGCCGGCCGCTTACGCCGTTGTGCAGGCCGAGACTGGCGACAGACAGCTCGGCGATTTCGATGACTGAGCTGAAGGCCGAGGTTGTGAATCGGTCATCGGCAAAGAGCCCCTGAGCGGCCTCGTTAAGCCGGACCCCGGCCAGCTGAAGCTGGCACAGCAGCTCTGATTTGCGTTCACCACCTACACGGATCGTCCGTGCCACCAAGATCCGTTCGGGAATGACATGCAATGCCCAGCTCGGTATGCGGCCTAACGTTTGACATGAGGGGCGGCCGTAGGCATGCGAAGCATGCCGGAAGGCGTCCGCTCGATGGAAGGGTCAGGTTTCACTCACGTAGCCTCGCTCCAGAGCCAGTTGTTGGTCTTCGAAGATGGCCATCGCTGTGAGCATTCTCTTGAAGCCGAATCTCCGGTAGAAGGGCTCTTTTCCAGGCACGGAGTACAGGATGATCTTTTTGTGTTCCTTCGAGAACGCAACGAGTTTGGCTACGATCTCCTTGCCTACACCCGTGCCTTGGTGACTTGGCAGAACCGCTACGTCACAGATATAGGAACAGTCGGCTCCGTCCGCGAGCGCCCGACCAGCGCCAACCAATTTTCCGTCTTCGCGCGCGAAGCAGCAGTAGCGGCTGTTCGAGAAAACAGTGTTCAAACCCGAGGCAGTCTTGTTTCCAAGAGGCGCGGCGCGATACAACGCCTCGAGTTCAAGCCAGTCGATGCCGTTGAGCGAGTGAGACCACGTGACTGTCAAAGGGTGCTCCCGTAAAACCTAACGGTTGACATGAGCTGCATGACCCGGCTTGCCGGGGCATGTCAGCGCGATGGAAGGGTTAGGCCACGCGTTCAAGCGCAGCCACAGGATAAATTTGTACTGAGCCTGGGTGAGATTCAGACTCGACGGCGTAGCCCTCAGGGGTCAGTTTCGTGCAGTACCAGCCGACAACTTGACCCTGCCAAGCGGCGCCAGACTTCTTGCGTACACGATCTCCCAGGCCAAACGTGGCGCGCAATGGCAGTGCAAACTGACCAGCAACTGGAGTACTGACGTCATTGCTACTTTGATCCATACCTAACCCTTTTTGTGAATGTCTTGAGATGCTCAGCGGAGCCATACCTGCTACTTGATTGGTCGATGACCTTGAAATCTTTCGCCCATGATGCGATCGACGGCACTGGAGCCCAAGTGGGGGAAAGCGGCCTCGTTGAATGCCGTTGGCAGATCGAGTGCTGGCACAAGCGACTGTATAAATCTCGGCTGGATGCGCGAAGGCTTCTGTCACCACGAAAGGTTCGCATTTCGGGGCCTAACGTTTGAGCTGAGGGGCGGGCGACGGCGTGGCGCCCTGGCCGCTAGGTGCAACATGTACCACAGCGGCTCGCTGCCGTTGCGCGTCCGCTCGAGCGAAGGGTTAGGCGTCATGCTGCCGAGGGCAGCATGTTGGCATCGCGAACCACAATCCACGAGCCACTCGCCTGCTTGCGCAGAACGGACAAAGCGCTTCCCGTGCGAGTAGTAGCGCTGCCTCCTGATTGCGGCACGATTCGGACTGTGAGTTCGGTCCAGCAGTAAGCCAGCTTCCCCGAGACCTCGACTTCTTGCACTTCGCCTGATGACTCGATGCGGTGTGTGGTGAGGAGTTTGCGAAGCCCGGCTTCAAAGGAACTGCGACCTCGCATCGGGGGATGACCCGCCACAAGAAAGACAACGTCTTCGGCCATGAGGCCAAGCACCGTTTCAACGGCGCCGCCGGCGGTTGCGCTGTGCCAGAGCGCGACGAGATCGCGAATGGCCTGTTCGTCAGATGTCATGGGAACCTCCTTGGCTGACGCCTAACGTTTGATTTCACCCGCTCGCGGAGGCGGGCGAAGCCCGCTGTAGCGAGTCGGGTGCAACGAAGGGTTAGACGTTGCTCTACCAACCTGGCCCACCGTTGGATTGAGGCAGTGCACTACTTGCTCATGCCAATGAGCCATGGCCTCACCTCTGCCAGCAGCGTACCGCTCTTGACCGCGGGATCCTCGCTGGCGAAACGAGTGACCTCGTCCTCGGACACACCTGCGATCGGGACCATCATGCCGCCACCGGTGGTGTCTAGGTGCGGGCCACCAAGTTCGAGCTTTCCGGCATCGAGCCACTTGCGATAGTGGGCAACGTGGTCGCGCACTCCTGGTTGCTCAAACATGCTCTTGCCGGGCAGCCAGGCAGGGCCAGGCTTGTGGAATACGACGTAGCGAATGTCCTGCATGATATTTGGCAACGCCTAACGTTTGACATGAGCGGCGGCTGGAAGCAAGCGAAGCTTGCTGGAAGACGTCCGTTCGATGGAAGGGTTAGGCGGCACTGCGGCGGTACCGCTCAGTCGATGAATTTCCAAGTGTCTGCTCCATCGAAATGGCGCACCTGAACAGATTCTTGAAGATGCGGATCGAAGTTGTTCAGGTTGACACCGTGCTTGCCACCTGCCTCGGGAACAAGTGGTTCCCAATGSGTGGCACAYCCGCAGGTCTTGCARCGYACATTGCGCAGCGTCTTGTCRCCCCAGATGTACTCGGCCGTATTCTCCGGGTGYCCATCTATCCGAACCGTCCCGAACTCGTAGTACGCCCAAAGTCCGCCAAGGCGMCGGCAGAGCGAACAGTTGCACTTGGTGGCCTTCTTCGGCGCYGAGGGYAGCGTGAGACGRACTGCACCGCAGTGACATGAACCTTGTAGCAATTGTTCCTCAGGCATGGTGGGCTCGCTTCGGTTTCCTGTGCCGCCTAACGTTTGAGCTCTAAGCGGGCGACGACGGCGGGATGCCAAGCCCGGGCTGGCGAAAATGTACCGCGTACCGCCGGCCCGGGCTTGGTGGCCTGCCGTTGGCGCTCCGTTTGAGCGATGGGTTAGGCCTCGGCTGTACGTTTTTCATCCAGATGCTTGGCTAGCGCGCAGTTGAATTCTGTCGCGTCGACGAATACTGATCCGTGGTGGCCCCCGATCGTCGTCAAAGTCGAGTGCGGCAAGAGACGTTGAAGCCCGCGCACTTGAACCGCAATAAACGGGTTGGTCCTCTCGCCCACAGTTAGCGATATCGGCACCTTGATTGCCGCAAGATCAGACTCACCGACCCTTGTTGGCTGCGCCGACAGGAACGGTTCCAGAGTTCGGGCGTTCTCAAGAACCATCTCTCTGAGATCTATCGGAAGCGAAGCAAACGCACCTGGGAAGACAACCCAGTCATAGAACGACTCGACGGCGCCTCTGGTGTCACCCTTCGACAGGGCTTCTATGACCGAGACCAACCCGGCCCTGGCAGCGCGGAAGACAGCGACGTCTTCGGCCTGGGTAACCGCAGACGCGAGTGTGGGCTCGCTGAGGAACAAGTCGGCGATCAGATCCGGCCGCGCCACTGTAGTGGCGAGGGCGACGACGCATCCGTAGGAGTGGCCAACCAGGTGTACTGGAACGGCCGAAACCGCTTCGATGAAGGCGCACAAGTCTGCCGAGTGCGTCTTCAGAGTAAAGCCGGAATCGCCGCCGTCGCTTGATGCTCCAAAGTACCGCATGTCGACGGCAATGCATCGGTACTTTGACTCAAGGACGTCGCATTGAAGCTTCCAAGCTCTATGGTCTGAGATCGCACCGTGGACAAAGAGAATCGGGTGCCCGGTTCCCGTGTCGCGGTAAGCAAGCCTGACGTTGTTTACTTCAACAGATCGCATTGTTGCTTCCATGGCGTTTCTCCGTTGAAGTGTGGGCAACCGCTCGCGTCGAATCCGAGGCCTAACGTTTGACATGAGCGGCAGGCGAAAGTGCGCGAAGCGTGCTTTCGGCTGTCCGCTCGATGGAGGGGTTAGGCGTCACCGTCATACTTCTCGCGCATTTCGAAATACGCACGCTTGCAGTGCTCAAAGTAGGAGCGCTCATCGTTCGACCGCTCTTCTGCCTTCGAGCCACTTTCGATTGCACTTGGGGCCTCGGTTTCAACGATCTCAAATGTGAGCCTGTCACCCAACTTGAGGTCTCGTTCTTCGAGCCAGACCAAGTGTTCATCCTCAACTCCAGGACCACGAGATGTTAGGCCGCCAAGACGAAAGGTGAAGTCGACCGTTTCGTCGCCTCTGTGGGGGTGGCTTGCTTCGCCGAGCTTGCCAGCGAGAGTAAGTATGGCTGAGAGGACGCTAAGATCCTTCGCGCCACCAATGACCGGCGAGTTGCTGTTGACCTGGACCTTGATGGCGTACATCGTCGTCTTCGCTTGGGTCTTGTTGAGCCAATTCTGGCGTAGATGAGTTGYGGTGCCAAAGGTGTAGCACTTGACGCCTAACGCTGAGTTAAGCGGCAGTTGCCGGTGGGGCGCACCGAAGCGAACAACACCCACAGAGAGCGCAGGTGCGCCCCGCCGGCAACTGTCCGCTTCAACGCCGGGTTAGGCGTCGGCGCCGGGAGCGGCGTTGGGTCCAACGGCAAGTTGTTGACCGATTGAGCGTCCCTTGCGACATGCGTGACACAGCCAGTGACGCCGCGCATCAGTGGTCCAGACCTCGCTGGACTACAGGAACTGGCGCGACCGCCCACTACGTCCAAGTCTTATTTGGCTCGTCGCCACACGATTTCTAATACGCCTGCTGGTGCCTTTGGATTGGTGAAGCGCATTTCGGCCGCCGTTATTGACGTAACAATTCGGCTTTGATCGGTCCCAACCATATTAGGAAACGTCGCTCCTTCAACTGTAGGGATGATGGTTTTCGTCCCTTCATCAACCGTGTAGGTACCGTAGTAGGCAATTGAGCCTGCGACGATCGCCTTGGCTTCTTCCACCGTCGCCTTATCTCGGTTGTTAGCTGCCAGCTTGGGAAGGTCATTCGCGACATTCACGAAGGCGAAGTAACCATCCGGGGCATAGATTACGACACCTTTTCCTGGTCGATCCGTCTTCTTACCGTCCGGCGCAGTAACAGTGGTTGAAACGTGAATCCAAGTGCCGAGTATTTGTTCCTTGAGTGAGGTCTTCTGAGCAAAGGCACTCAAGGCGGCGAAAGAGGTGAGAAACAACAAGGTAGTGATCAAGCGTTTCATCTGAATCTCCTCAAGTGAACGGAAGCTACGATTTGACGCAGTTCCGGTTAAGCATAGCGCTGCGGGAGGGAGTCGACGCCGCGCCGCTCGAATAAAGTCGACCTCAATCAAGCTAGGAGAAGCGGCCGAAGCCTCCGCAAAGACGTTCATCTCGTAAGTGCCGATCAAAGGCGGATACCCGAAGCAAGCGAGTCGGCTGTGTTGTGGCCCACGGCGTTGAGGTTGCTGAACTTCATAACGAAGCGTCGAAGGTAAGGACAGGCGGATTCAAGATCGAAGTGCAACACTGCCACGCCGCGAAGGAGTTGCATGACCAAGACATATACCCAGCTGAGCGCCGAAGATCGAGGTGCGATCATGGCGATGAAGCTGGAAGGCCGTAGTGCGCGTTCGATTGCGGCATTGCTCGAACGCTCGCCGAGCACCATCACGCGCGAACTGCGCCGCAACGGCTGGCGCCCGCAGGTCGAACAGCCTTGGATGGGGCGCCCTCGTGTTGCTGGGGGCTACAACGCACAGCGCGCGGGTATGCGGGCCCGTCGAGAGCGCCGGCAGGCCAGASCCGAACGCAAGCTGCATCCTCGCAGTGCCTTGTGGGCGCGGGTGCGCGGTCTGCTGCAGCGCAAGCTCTCCCCCGAGCAGGTCGCTGCGACACTGCGAAGGGAGCATCCCGACCAAGCTGCCATGCACGCCTCCCACGAGACCATCTACACGGCCATCTACGCCGCGCCCAGAGGCGAGCTTCGCCGTGAACTGGTGGCGTTGCTGCGCCAGGGCCGAGGTGCACGCAGGCCGCTTGCGCGTGGCACGGATCGCCGCGGGGCGCTGCAGGACATTGTCAGCATCCATGTGCGCCCGCCCGAGGCCAATGAGCGCTTGATGCCGGGGCATTGGGAAGGTGACCTCATCAAGGGTGCGCGCAACCAATCGGCAGTTGGAACCCTGGTGTGCCGCAAGACGCTCTTCGTCATGCTGGTCAAGCTCGATG
>NZ_JBGCUL010000218.1:0-6262 GCF_054177685.1 Pseudomonas sp. P5_A2_2 | reverse complement strand
CTCCCATTTTGATCCATCGTTTGCTAACACGAGACTTATCCAATTCTTATCCGCATCTGCGGAGTAACCAAGGATTGGAAACATTGCCCCCGCCAAAACAACCAAACACCTCTTATACACACTCATCATTTTCACTCATCCTATCAGGCGAAAACCACACTTAGTATTTCAGCACCAGACGGCAGCGCTTTGTAGACTTTAGCCGTACGAATAGCCCCTCGCTGGTCTTTGGGGCTCGTGTACGACTGATCATTGCCTACTTGTAGGTTTGAGGAATAGTTACTGCATCCCGATACGAGACCTATAGGCAAAGTAAAGCAGATAGCAGCACAACGCATTTGAAGCCTCTTTAGGTAAATCGCTTAACGATATCATTAAGGCATCACTCAGGCGACAGTGAGTACCTGAGTGAGCAAGGCTGCCTTCAGCGCTACAGCCATCCGTCCCACTTCCACAGATGCCCCGGCCCCATACAGGTCATAGCTGATCGACCCCGACGAATGCCCCAAGATTGACTCAGTGGTTCCCACAGGGATCTCAGCGGCCTTCATTGCGCTTTGAATAGAGGCCTACCGCAAAACGGTAGACCCAACTTCACTACTCGGCCAGAAGAGCAGCCGTCAGTGCTTCAGCCATACGGCCCAGTTGTACATTCCCAGCGGCCCCATAGAGGTCATACGTGATCGACCCAGAGCTATGCCCAGTGATCTCCTGAGAGATACCCATCGGCACCTCTGCAGACTTGAGGCGCCCCGACATGGAGTGACGAAGGGAGTGGAAGGAAAGACCGGTATTGGTCTCGGTGCCCAGTACATCACGAGTCAATTGATTGAGCATGGACGTGAAGCCACTTGAGGACCGCTTGAAGAGCTTCCCATCGGCAGCCTCAGCGAAGGCCTTGAGCGCCTCCAAGTCCAACCCATAGGCCGCCACCAAGGGCACCTTACGGATACTGAACTTGTTCTTGATGGTCTTTCCGTCATTGGTGTTTATGTCCATGACCAGCAAGCCTTGGACCTCAATGATGTCCTTCGAGGTCAACTGGTAGATCTCGCCAATACGAGCCCCAGAGACTACGCCAAGACTCAGCGCCCAGCGCTTCCAGTCTGTTGCAGGGAGCTTGTTCGCATAGTCCATCAAGGCAGCCACTTGAGCCGGTGAGAACTCCTTGCGTTGGCTCTCAGCGCCCTTGAGGATCTGAAGCTTTTTATCGAAGGCCTTGTCGATATAGGCGTTGGCTTCAGCCCAGCCCATGATCGTTGAAAGATGGGTCAGGATCTTATTGACCGTCGAGACCTTACGGCCCTCTTTGAGGCTATCCCTCAAGGCCATCATGTGAGCCCTGTTGTGGGTCTTCAGGTCCAGGCCACCAAGCAACTTGCTGATCGTCCCGCAGGACGCCTTGAGGTTCTTCAGCGTGGAGCCTGTGAGGTCGTCTTTACGCTCGGCCATGTAGAGCCCTGAGAGGTACTCGAAGGTGTGGACAGGTGAGCCTTCAGATGAACCTTCAGGGGCCCCTTGAGGCRCTAATACAGATAGGGACACAGGAAGAGGCACGTCACTCACGTGCTTCATCTCTTCGATGATCTCAACGATCTCTCCAAGGCTTCCATGGGTTCGCTCTTCAGCGGCAGCCATGATCCTTGTCCCCATCATCACCGCCTTGGCCTGATCGGAATTCAAAGGCACCGTACAGGCGATCTCTTCGAGGTCCCTACGGAAGTCGGAATAGACCAACCCCATGCCACCATAAGCAGGTGAGGCGCTAACCGGCTCGAACTGATCCCATGCAGAGCCTGTCGATAAGACGCTCTCAGCGATCACCTTGAGACGCTCTTTGAGTTGATCCCAAGTCGCCTCAGGCCGGTCGAGATGGAAGGTTCTGAGCGTAGTCAACAGGTGCTTAGCAATGGTCACAGCGGTTTGCCTATGGATCGTCTTAAGGGAGAGCGTGCAGGTAGCTTTKGAGCCCAGTGGGCGAATGCGGAGAGTGTAACGGCCTTGCCTACGGTAGACCCATGGCGTGGCGAGTTCTAACACGGTTCTAACAGTTGGTGCTTTAGTGGTGAAGGTCATGGTTGGTCGCGCCCTTGTGCTGCTTGGGTTTGACCTTCGTTGCGCCCCAGTTGGAAAAAAACTCCACAGGGACTCCTTAAACGTTGCGCGGCATGCAAGCGCGCGGGATACCACCAGCATACCCATGCGCCGCCCTTGCGACCAGTCGTGAAACCTCTGGCAACAGGCCTGTAACGGGCATTTCAAACAAGCGTATGTTTTTTCATTGACAGTACACCGCCATCCTCATAACCTCGCCMAACCTTCAACGCACCGGGATGACGCGGACGTGGGCAGCATCTATTTGATTCGACATGGCCAGGCTTCTTTTGGTGCGGACGACTACGACGTCCTGTCGCCGACCGGCATTCGACAGGCTGAAATCCTTGGCCGGCACCTGGCCGAACTCGGTATCAGCTTCGACCGCTGCCTGGCGGGCGACCTGCGCCGCCAGCAGCACACGGCCAACAGCGCGCTGGAACAATTCGCCGCGGTGGGCCTGCCGGTGMCGATCCTGGAAACCGATTCCGCCTTCAACGAGTTCGACGCCGATGCGGTGATCCGCGCGCTGTTGCCGGCCATGCTGCCGGACGAACCCGAAGCCCTGAACATCCTGCGCAACGCCGCGCAAAACCGTGGTGAGTTCCAGCGTATCTTCGCCCTGATCATCGAACGCTGGCTCGCCGGCACCTTTGACACACCGGGCCTGGAAAGCTGGCTAGGCTTTGTCGAGCGGGTGCAGGCCGGTCTGCACCGCATCCTCGACCAGGCCGACAACACCCAGAAAATCGCCGTGTTCACCTCCGGCGGCACCATCACCGCCCTGCTCCACCTGATTACGCAAATGCCTGCCCGGCAGGCCTTTGAATTGAACTGGCAAATCGTCAACACCTCGCTCAACCAGCTTAAGTTTCGTGGTCGCGAGGTAGCCCTGGCTTCCTTCAACGCTCATGCGCACCTGCAACTGTTGAAGGCCCCGGAACTCATCACGTTTCGCTGAGTCCGGACTATTGTGACCCTGGCTGTAATCACCCAGCTCTCATTACCCAAGAAAGGATCGAACCATGACCTCCGTAGCAGACGCCGTACAAGCAATGAAAGCCAAGTTCAATCCAGCCGCTGCTGCCGGTCTGGACCTGGTCTTCGGTTTCCGCATCGACGACACCAAGAACTTCTCGCTGATCGTCAAGGACCAGACCTGCGAACTGCAGGAAGGCGAGAACCCGGACGCCCAGGTGACCCTGGTGATGGACGGCGAAACTCTGGAAGGCATCGTCGACGGTTCGACTGACGGCATGCAAGCGTTCATGGGCGGCAAACTGCGCGCTGAAGGCGACATGATGCTGGCGATGAAACTGTCCGAACTGTTCCCGTCGTAAGCACCGGGCTCCCGAGCTTCGGGAGCGTGCAGGGCTGCAAACGAATCCCGCCCTTAGTGGCGGGATTCGTCGTTTTTGCCCCCTCGCCACRGGTTCGGCGGTGCTCTTACAATGTCGGCACTCCCCACACCGGCCGCCCCATGGACATCGACCTCGCCCGCACCTTCCTCGAAATCGTCCGCCATGGCAGCCTGGCTGCCGCCGCGGAAAAGCTCCATGTCACCCAGACCGCGATCACCGCGCGGGTGCAGAAACTCGAAAGCCAACTGGGCAGCACCCTGTTCGTGCGCAATCGTGCCGGCGCCCGTCTGACACCCAACGGTGAAGCCTTCGTGGTGTATRCCAATCAACTGGTGCAAACCTGGGAAGCCGCGCGGCGTGATCTGCCATTGCCCGAGGGTTATCGCGATGTGCTGCACATCGGTGGCGAGGTGAGTCTGTGTAATCCGCTGATGCTCGGCTGGGCCGGCGAAATCCGCAAGAACATTCCCAGCCACGCCTTGCGCATGGAAATCCGTGACGGTGAAAACCTGCTGCGTCAGCTGGAGCTGGGCGTTCTGGATGCCGCGCTGGTGTATCAGCCCGAGTATTGGCCGCGTCTGCAGGTCGAGCAGATTCTCGAAGAAAAGCTGATTCTCGTGCGCCTGGCCGGCAAGCCAGATCCTTATGTGTACATCGATTGGGGCGCTGACTTCCGACGCCAGCACGACGCCGCCCTGCCGGAAAAAGCCAAGGCTGCGCTGAGCTTCAATCTTGGCCCGCTGGGCCTGCAGTACCTTCTCGAAAACGGCGGCAGCGGCTACTTCCGCACCCGCGTCGTGCAGAGTTATCTGGATAGTGGCGCCCTGGAACGGGTGCCCAAGGCGCCGGAATTCAACTACCCGACCTATCTGGTCTATTCGCGCGATCGTGACTCGCCGACACTGCAACGCGCCTTCTACCTGCTGCGCGAGTTTATCGACTCCGACGAAGACTGGTCGCAACGCTGGGACCCGCTGACCTGAAACCGGTTTGCACCGGATCATGGCCGTTGTGTCCTCAAGGTTCGGTCCGTCAAATCACCGGGATCGGCTAATCTGAAAAAGATAACAATAACGACAGGTGATTGCAGTGAGGCAGACCACCGAAGGATTCCGCAGCCGTTACCGCGCCGACATTCATCCGCTCTACAACCCTTGGCTGCACGGCGCTTTTGTCCTGTTGTTCGGGGCGCTGGCGATCAGCGCTTTCTGGAGCACCGTACATCAGGTGCGGCCAACAGAATGGCTGGCGGTGCCCGTCACGCTGCTGCTGTTCAACCTCGGCGTGTATATGGTGCATCGCCACCTGGGTCATCATAGAAAGGGTTTCGCCCGGCTGTTTTATGCCCGCCACGCCGGCGACCACCACAGCTTTTTCACCCCGGGCCACATGACCTACGACAGCGCCCGCGACTGGCGGGTGATACTGTTTCCGGCATGGCTGATCGTGCTGCATACCCTCGCCGTCGCCCTGCCCCTCTGGTGGCTGCTCAAGCACATCAATACCAACATCGCCGGATTGGCCGGCGGCCTTCTTGTCCTCGGTTACCTGGCTTATGAAGTGTTTCATGCCTGCGAGCACCTGCCGTCGCGCAACCCGGTCACACGACTGCCGTGGATCCGCCAGATGCGCCGACTGCACGAGTTGCATCACCGCCGCGAACTGATGCAGGAGCGTAATTTCAACATCGTTTTCCCGCTGATGGACTATCTGTTCGGCACCCTCTATTGGGAGCCGGAACCTGCGCCATTGAACCTGACGAGAACACCCATGACCCGCATGCAGCATCAGATTGTCATTGCCGGAAACCCGATCGATGTACTGGCCTACGCCAGCACCGTGACCCTTTGGCCGCAATGGCATCCGTCGTCGCTGCATATCGATGGGCCAAAAGGCCCGTTACATGCCGGCGCACGTTTCGAAGAGGACATCCGCGCTGGTGGCCGCGACGGACACTTGCGCTGGGAGGTAGCGGAGTACCTGCCCGGACGGCGCTGGAGCGCCCGGGCCCAGGGTGATCATGGCCTGTCGCTGGTGGTGACCTATGCATGCGATGCCGAGGGCAACGACTCACGTTTCGTCCGCACCCTGGAATATCAATTCAGCGGCCTGGCGATGCGGATAGCCAACCGGTTGCTGCTCAAGCGCCGCATCGATCGGGAATCGGCGGCGTCGATGCTGGCATTGCGCGACATGGCGCAGAAGTATTTGACGGCGACAGGAGTCGGCGCGTGAGCAGAGCCTTCAAATGCCTGTTGCTGGTCATCGTCGCCGTCGGTGCCTTCCTGCTACTGATGCCCACCAAGGTGCGGCCGGTGGCCTGGACACCACAACCCGCACCGCCCCTCGACAGCGGAATCTACGCCGACAATCAGCGACTCAAGGACGTGGAACGCGTGGGTGCCGCAAACATCGACGGGCCGGAAGCCCTGTTGCTGGAAAACGACACACTCATCACCGGCCTGCACGACGGTCGCCTGATCCGCACCAGCCTGGATGGCAAGACCACCAAAGTCCTGGCCGTTACCGGAGGCCGGCCATTGGGTCTGGCCCGTCATCCCAATGGTCTGCTGGTGATCGCCGATGCGGTCAAAGGCTTGTTGTCCCTCGATGCCCAAGGTCGCCTGGTGGCCCTGGCCACAGAGGCCGGCGGCGCTCCCTTCGGTTTTACCGATGATGTGGCGATCGACAAACCGGGTCACTACGCCTATTTCAGCGATGCTTCGAGCCGGTTCGGCTATGGCCACGACGGTGAGGCCGTAATCGAACATGGTGGTGACGGTCGCCTGCTGCGTTACGACTTCCAG
>NZ_JBGCUL010000217.1:0-6265 GCF_054177685.1 Pseudomonas sp. P5_A2_2 | reverse complement strand
CGATCGGACTTGGCCAGTTCTTCGCCAACGAAGCTGGAGATGCCAGCGTCGTGGGCAGCAGCAACAGCTTCAACGGCAGCGGAGCCACCTTCAGCTGCAACCGGATCGAAACCGGTGGCACGCACGGTGATCACCTTGACCGCAGCGTTCGATTGAACGGTAGCGATGGCGTYACCGGCGTAGATCGGACGCTTGAAGGTGTCGGCGCTTTCTACCGAGATGATCTCGGAGATCTGGTCAACGTCCAGTGCAGCGGCAACGCGCGGCAGGATGTTTTTGCCGTTGGAAGTAGCGGCAGCCAGGATGTGGCTGTAGCCCGCAGCCCCTGCTTCTTGAACGAGAGCAGCGACCAGCGGAGCAACGTTTTCCGGCAGCTGGTGCGCGTAGGCAGCGTTATCGGCTACCAGCACTTTAGCCACGCCAGCCACTTTCGCAGCGGCTTCAGCCACGGCGCCAGCGCCCTGGCCTGCAACCAGAACGTGGATGTCGCCACCGATTTTGGCAGCGGCAGCAACGGTGTTCAGCGTGGCCGGGGCCAGCACTTTGTTGTCGTGTTCAGCAATAACCAAGATAGTCATTTAGATTACCTTCGCTTCGTTTTTCAGTTTCTCGACCAGTTCAGCCACCGACTTGACCTTGATACCCGCGCTGCGTGCAGCAGGCGCTTCGACTTTCAGGGTCTTGTTGGTGGAGGCGGTGGAAACGCCCAAAGCGTCCGGAGTCAGCACTTCGAGAGGCTTCTTCTTGGCTTTCATGATGTTTGGCAGAGACGCATAACGCGGCTCGTTCAAACGCAGGTCGGTGGTGACGATGGCCGGCAGTTTCAGGGAAACCGTCTGCGCGCCGCCGTCGATTTCACGGGTCACGGCTACGCTGTCGCCGTTGATTTCGACTTTCGAAGCGAACGTGCCCTGACCGTAGCCGCTCAATGCAGCGAGCATCTGGCCAGTCTGGTTGTTGTCGCTGTCGATGGCCTGTTTGCCAAGGATCACCAGCTGAGGCTGTTCCTTGTCGACAACGGCCTTCAGCAGCTTGGCAACGGCCAGGGAAGTCAGGTCTTCGGCGGACTCGACGAGGATGGCACGGTCGGCACCCAGAGCCAGCGCGGTGCGCAGTTGCTCTTGAGCGGTGGACGGGCCTACGGAGACGACGACGATTTCAGTCRCAACACCCTTCTCTTTCAGGCGTACGGCTTCTTCCACGGCGATCTCGCAGAACGGGTTCATCGACATCTTGACGTTGGCAAGATCGACGCCGGAATTGTCCGCCTTGACGCGAACCTTGACGTTGTAATCCACAACGCGTTTGACAGCTACAAGAACCTTCATGGATTCCTCGTTACTCTCCGGTGAAAAGAAAGTCGCCTAGGCGAACCTGGCGGTTGATGCTCATCGGGCGCAAGGGCACCTCCAAAAACGCCGGCAAAGCTGTCAAGTGACCATCGCTCATGATCTGGATGACCGTCCGTCAGTGGTGACTGATGAGTCATTCAACATCGCGGCGTGTAAACTGCGCATCAACCCCGCGCAGCGCATCACTCTCTACTGCCATCGCCCTGTCTTTAGAGGTGCTCTTGAAACCAACAGTCAGCCTACGGCGAGCGCAAAACCGCCCGTATCTTGACCGGAACACCTATTCCGGTCAATACGCCAAAATGGCCGTTCATAAGCCGGGTGACTTTGATTTCTCTGGCTTTGAGCCATTTCAAACAAACGTTTGTATTGGACGCTGAGAGTGGTGTAGATATAATGCGCCACCAAAGAGAAAGGTGGTTAATCGATTGTCCTCTCCCGGCGCTGCGCAGGGATTCACGGATGCGACACCCGACTTCCAAATTAGAAAAAAAACTGTTGAGCCTTGAGTAGGAGATAGCCTGTGGAACGCGAATACATGGAATTCGACGTGGTCATCGTCGGTGCCGGCCCCGCTGGTCTTTCCGCCGCCTGCCGCTTGAAGCAGAAGGCCGCCGAAGCCGGTAAGGAAATCAGCGTCTGCGTGGTCGAAAAAGGCTCCGAAGTCGGTGCTCACATTCTGTCCGGTGCCGTGTTCGAACCACGGGCCCTGAACGAACTGTTCCCGAACTGGAAAGAACTCGGCGCGCCGCTGAATACGCCAGTCACCCGCGATGACATCTTCGTTCTGAAAAACGCCGACAGCGCGCAGAAAATTCCAGACTTCTTTGTGCCCAAGACCATGCACAACGAAGGCAACTACATCATCTCCCTGGGCAACCTGTGCCGCTGGCTGGCCCAGCAGGCCGAGAACCTGGGCGTGGAAATCTACCCGGGCTTCGCCGCCCAGGAAGCGCTGTTCGACGAGAACGGCGTGGTTCGCGGGATCATCACCGGCGACCTGGGCGTTGACCGCGAAGGCAATCCGAAAGAAGGCCTGTACACCCCGGGCATGGAGCTGCGCGCCAAGTACACGCTGTTCGCCGAAGGTTGCCGCGGCCATATCGGCAAGCAGCTGATCAAGCGCTTCAACCTCGACAGCGAAGCCGATGCCCAGCATTACGGCATTGGCCTGAAGGAAATCTGGGAAATCGACCCGGCCAAGCACCAGCCAGGCCTGGTGGTCCACACTGCCGGTTGGCCGCTGGACATCATGAGCACCGAGAACACCGGCGGCTCGTTCCTCTACCACCTGGAAAACAACCAGGTGGTGGTCGGCCTGATCGTCGATCTTTCCTACAGCAACACCTTCCTGTCGCCGTTCGATGAGTTCCAGCGCCTCAAGCATCACCCGGTGCTCAAGCAATACCTGGAAGGCGGCAAGCGCATCAGCTACGGCGCGCGTGCATTGGCCAAGGGTGGCATCAACTCGCTGCCGAAAATGGTCTTCAAGGGCGGTGCACTGATCGGTTGCGATCTGGGCACCATGAACGTGGCCAAGATCAAAGGCAGCCACACCGCGATGAAGTCCGGCATGCTCGCAGCTGAATCCGTGGCCGAGGCACTGTTCGCTGAAAAAGACGGCACCGAAGAGCTGACCACTTACGTCGACGCCTTCAAGCAGAGCTGGCTCTATGACGAACTGTTCGCCAGCCGCAATTTCGGCCCGGCGATGCACAAGTTCGGCCCGATCATCGGTGCCGGTTTCAACTGGCTCGATCAGAACATCTTCGGCGGCAAACTGCCGTTCACCCTGCACGACACCAAGCCGGATTACGCTTGCCTGAAGCTCGCGGCCGACTGCAAGAAGATCGACTACCCGAAACCGGACGGCAAGATCAGCTTCGACAAACTGAGCTCGGTGTTCATCTCCGGTACCAACCACGAAGAAGAGCAGCCGTGCCATCTCAAGCTGGCCGACCCGAGCATCCCGATCAGCAAGAACCTGCCGCTGTACGATGAGCCGGCACAGCGTTACTGCCCGGCCGGCGTGTACGAAGTGATCACCAAGGAAGACGGCGAGAAGCGCTTCCAGATCAACGCCCAGAACTGCGTTCACTGCAAGACCTGTGACATCAAGGATCCTGCACAGAACATCACCTGGGTGACGCCGGAAGGCTCTGGCGGCCCGACTTACCCGAACATGTAAGCCGAACCGCGAACATCAAGGCTCCCGAAATGGGGGCCTTTTTGTTGCCTGCGATTTGAGCCACACCACAAAACCACTGTAGGAGCGAGCCTGCTCGCGATAGYGGTACATCAGAAAACATTGACGGCGGCTGACACTCCCTCATCGCGAGCAGGCTCGCTCCTACAGGGTTTATCGGTGGATCAGGCTGCGCGCTCATCACCCGGATTACGCTCGAAGTAGCGCTTGTACTCGCGACTGAACTGCGACGTGCTCTGATACCCCACCCGATGCGCCACCTGCGCCACGCCCAGCCCCTCGCCCAGCAACAACTGCTGCGCCTTGAGCAGACGCAATCGCTTCAGATACTGCACCGGCGACAACAAGGTGCTGCGCTTGAAATGCTCGTGAAAGGTCGACGCACTCATGTTCGCGCAACTGGCCAGGGTCTCGACGTTCAGCGGTTCGGCAAAATGCGCATGCAGATGACTGAGGGATGCCGCGATCCGGGCAAATTGCCCTTGCTGCTCAACCAACGCCCGCAATACATCGGCTTGTGGACCACGTAACGCGACGAACAGCAACTCGCGCAAGCGCGCTTGCCCCATGACCTGGCACTCCAGCGGATCGTGCAGGCAACGCAACAGCCGCTCGACACAACCGCGCATCGCATCATCGAGCACTGCCGAGGTCATGGACTCAGGTGTTTGCGCCGGAATATGCCGCCCTGGCGCCAGGCCCATCGCCAACACCAGTTCGCCCAGCATCACCCGGTCGATCGCGACAGAAACGCCCAGCATCGGCCCGTCCGGCGCGGCAAAGGTTTCACACTCGAACGGCACCGGCAGCGCCTGAATCAGATAGTGCCCCGCCCCGTATTCAAGGGTGCGCGGCCCCAGGTACGCCAGTTTGCTGCCCTGGGCGATGATCACCAGGCTCGGCTCGTAGATCTGCGGCCCACGGGCTACATCGCAACTGGCCCGCAGAACCTGCACGCCCGGCAACGCGGTCGGGACGAAACCGTTACGAGTGGACAGCGGCTCGATCAGCGAAACCAGGCTGGCATTGGCATCAAGATGACGGGTCAGCAGCATCGGGGCTCTTCACAAAAAAAGTCACAAAAAAAGTCACGGAAAAAGGGACGAAAGCATCATCGCAGATCCGCTGGCCAATGCGACGGCCCACACCCGCATGCCGGAGGAATAGGCATGACACCCGGAGGAATCGCCATGGTCGCTACCGGGTTCGGCGCCCAGAATGCGCCACCTCACCCGTCAGCGCTTTTGCGAGGTTCACCATGTACACCGCCATCGGATACGCCGCCCAGTCGGCCACCACTCCCCTCGCCCCCGTGAAATTCGAACGTCGCAGCCCAAGGCCTGACGACGTTGCCATCGAGATTCTCTACTGCGGCGTCTGCCATTCCGACATCCATCAGGCCCGCAACGAGTGGGGCATTGCTGTTTACCCGCTGATGCCTGGTCACGAAATCGTAGGCAAAGTGACCGCCGTCGGTGCGAATGTCACCCAACACAAAGTCGGCGATCTGGTCGGTGTTGGCTGCATGGTCGATTCGTGCCGCCATTGCGAAGCTTGCCAGGCCGACCTGGAGCAATACTGCCTCGAAGGCCCGACCATGACCTACGCCACCCCGGACCGCGTGGATGGCAGCAACACCATGGGTGGTTACTCCGACAGCATCGTGGTCAGCGAGCATTTCGTGGTGCGCATCCCGGAAAAACTGGCCCTGGCCAGCGCCGCGCCGATCCTGTGCGCCGGCATCACCACCTACTCACCGCTCAAGCACTACGGCGTGAAGGCCGGTGACAAGGTCGGGATTCTCGGCATGGGCGGCCTGGGCCACATGGGCATCAAGTTCGCCAAGGCCATGGGCGCCGAAGTGACGCTGTTCACCCGTTCGGCAAGCAAGGCCGAAGAGGCTCGCCGCCAGGGCGCGGACCATGTGATCGTGTCCACCGATGACGCGCAGATGCAGGCTGCCGCCGGTCACTTCGACTTCCTGCTCGACACCATTCCGGTGCAGCACGACCTCAACCCCTACCTCGACACCCTGCGTTTCGACGGTGTGCATATTCTGGTGGGGTTGATCGAACCCGTAGAGCCGCCAGTGCATGCGGCCAAACTGGTCTTGGGCCGCCGGGTATTGGCCGGCTCGCTGATCGGCGGCATCGCCGAAACCCAGGAAGTGCTGGATTTCTGCGCCGAACACAACATCACCTGCGACATCGAAATGCTCGACATCCGCCAGATCAACGAGGCTTACGCCCGCATGATCGCCGGTGACGTGAAGTACCGCTTCGTCATCGACATGGCGACATTGAAGCTCTAAACCTTCAAGGCTTAAACCTTCAAACCAAGCTCCGCCGACAGCCGGGCCGTGACCCCTTTGATCAGGGGAATCAGCTCGGCCATTTTTTCCAGCGGCATGTACGGCACGGTACTGGCGATGCTGATGCCKGCGACGATGCGTTTGCTGGCATCGCGGACCGGCGCAGCCACGCAACGGATCGACGGTTCGTTATCTTCCAGATCGAAGGCGTAACCGCCGGCCACGTACTCGACCATGCGCTGCTGAAACTGCTCCCAGGATTGCTCCGGGTGCTGCGGCCAGAATTGATTTTTCCCACCCACCGGCAGACTGACTTCGTACAGGCGCTGCCACTCTTGCGGTGAATCATCGAGCATCAGCGCCTTGCCGATCCCGGTGCGCGCCAACGGCATGCGA
>NZ_JBGCUL010000216.1:0-6271 GCF_054177685.1 Pseudomonas sp. P5_A2_2 | reverse complement strand
TCGCTGGCCATCGCCACCTTCAGACGCTCATACATGATCCGCTCGTGGGCGGCATGCATGTCCACCAGTACCAGGCCCTGGGCGTTTTCCGAAAGAATGTAGATGCCCTTGAGTTGTGCCAGTGCATAACCCAGCGGCGGAATGTCGTCCTGCCCGGCCGGTAGCGCAACGGCATTGGCCTCGGGCAGCGGCGCAAAGAACTCGCGATAGGCGGCCTGCGCTTCGGCGACGGGCACACCGGACTGCGGACGCGGTGTGTATTGATACTGATAACCCGCGCCAGCTCCCGAACCCGCCGGTGTATTGAACGACGGCTGAGCCTGAGGCTGTTCCAGCAGCGCATTGGCAGCCAGGCGCATTTCGCCCTGGGGCCCGAATTCACCGGCTTCAAGGCCGGTAGGCCGGACGATGGCCGTGGCGACCGGCGCCGCCAGATGATCGTCCGGTCGCACATCGCCCAAGGCACGGTGCAAGGTGCCATAGAGAAAATCGTGAACCATGCGTCCTTCACGGAAGCGCACTTCGTGCTTGGTCGGGTGCACGTTGACGTCGACGCCGGTCGGATCGACTTCGAAAAACAGCACAAAGGTCGGGTGCCGACCATTGAACAAAACGTCGCGATAGGCCTGGCGTACCGCGTGGGCCACCAGTTTGTCGCGCACGGCACGGCCATTGACGAAGAAATACTGCAAATCGGCCTGGCTGCGATTGAAGGTCGGCAAGCCGACCCAACCCCATAGATGCAGACCGTTGCGCTCGATCTCGATCGGCAGCGCCTGCTCCAGGAAGCCCGGCCCGCAGATCGCCGCCACGCGCCGGGCACGGGCCGCATCATCATGGGCCTCGTGCAGGCTGAGGATGGTCTTGCCGTTGTGGCGCAGATGGAACGCCACATCGAAGCGCGCCAGGGCCAGGCGCCTGATCACTTCTTGCAGGTGATCGAATTCGGTTTTTTCAGTCTTGAGAAATTTGCGACGTGCCGGCGTATTGAAGAACAGGTCGCGCACTTCAACCGAAGTGCCCACCGGGTGGGCCGCAGGCTGCACGCGGGGCGCCATGTCCCGGCCCTCGGTCTCGACCTGCCAGGCCTGATCGGCGTCGCGGGTGCGCGAGGTCAGGGTCAGGCGCGCGACGGAGCTGATCGATGCCAGGGCCTCACCACGAAACCCCAGGCTCATGACCTGTTCGAGGTCTTCCAGGTTGCGGATCTTGCTGGTGGCGTGACGGGCCAGGGCCAGCGGCAGGTCATCGGCGGAAATGCCGCTGCCATCGTCGCGCACCCGCAGCAGCTTGACGCCGCCCTGCTCCACATCGACATCGATACGCCTGGCACCGGAGTCAAGGCTGTTTTCCAATAGCTCCTTGATCACCGAAGCCGGGCGTTCGACCACCTCACCCGCGGCAATCTGGTTCGCCAGTCGCGGGCTGAGCAGCTCGATGCGAGCGCTGTTGTTCTCGACCTGATTCATTCTTTGGCCGCCAATTCAGTGCCCGGAATAGTCAGGTGTTGACCGATCTTGAGCTCATCGCTCGACAGGTTGTTGGCGCTGCGCAGGGTCGCGGGCGACACCTGATAGCGCACGGCGATCATCGCCAGCGTTTCGCCCGGGTTTACCCGGTGGTCACGTGGGCCTTGGGCGATTTTGCCGGAATCACGCAGCCAGGCGATGTAAGTGCCCGGTGGAGGGTTCTGCTGGAAGAACTGACGCACGCCGCTGCTGATCGAACGCGCCAACGCCTGCTGATGGCTCGATGCCGCGAGTTTCGAGGCTTCGTCGGCGTTGGAGATGAACCCGGTTTCCACCAGGATCGACGGAATATCCGGCGACTTCAACACCATGAACCCGGCTTGCTCGACCCGCTGCTTGTGCAGCGGCGTAACCCGGCCGATATTGCTCAGCACCTTCTGACCCACGTTCAGGCTGGACGTCAGGGATGCGGTCATCGACAGGTCAAGCAGCACGCCGGCAAGCATGCGGTCCTTGTCATCGAGGCTGACGTTGCCGGCACCACCGATCAGGTCGGAACGGTTTTCGCTGTCGGCCAGCCAACGGGCCGTCTCCGAGGTCGCGCCGCGATCAGACAGGGCAAAGACCGAGGCACCGAAAGCGGCGGTAGAAGGCGCGGCGTCGGCGTGGATCGAGACAAACAGGTCGGCGCCTTTCTTGCGGGCAATTTCGGTACGGCCGCGCAACGGAATGAAATAGTCGCCGGTACGGGTCAGTTCGGCGCGGAAGCCTTTCATGCCGTTGACCTGCCGTTGCAGTTCACGGGCGATGGCCAGTACCACGTCTTTTTCCCGTTGACCACGAGAGCCCGAGGCACCCGGGTCTTCGCCTCCGTGACCGGCGTCGATCACCACAATGATGTCGCGCTTGCCGGCCGGAGCCGGCGGCAGCTTGATTGCCGGCTCAGCAGGCGTGACCGGCACGGCAGGCACCGTGGCGACCGACGGTGTCGGCGCTGGAGGAGGAGCGGCATCCGCGGCGTTATCGAACAGATCGACCACCAACCGGTTGCCGTACTGGGCGTTCGGCGCCAGGGAGAAGCTCTTCGGCGTTACCGCCCTTTTCAGATCGATAACCACCCGCAGGTCGGTCGGCGTTCGCTGGGCCGAACGCATGGCGGTAATCGGGGTGTTCGAGGTGTTGACGTTGAGCGGCGCACCGAGGGTCGCGCCATTGATGTCGATGACCAGGCGATCCGGAGCCGTCAGGGTAAAGACGCTGTGTTGCACCGGGCCGGTCAGGTCAAACACCAGTCGTGTGTTGTCCGGTGCCCGCCACAGACGAACACTGTTGACCTTCGAATCGGCCACAGCGTCGACGGTTACCGCCAAAAACAACACCCCTACGGCAGCCACCAACGCGCGAAAGCGCATACCTAACCCCATCATCTATTTGGATTCCAATGCCAAAACGGCACACCAGATCTCGCCACGCGAGCCCTGGGATAAAATTTTCAGCGAACGCCCGCTGTCTTGCGGGCTAATGGTAATGGTCAGGTCAGGCTTTGGCAAAAAGCCTGCACCTTTGTCGGGCCACTCGATCAGGCACAGCGCGTCATCTTCGAAGTAGTCGCGGATACCGAGGTACTCAAGCTCCTCCGGGTCGACCAGGCGATACAGATCGAAATGGAAGGCGCGAATGTCGCCGATCTCGTAGGGTTCAACCAGGGTGAACGTCGGGCTTTTTACTGCCCCGACATGCCCCAAGCCGCGGATGATGCCTCGGGACAACGTGGTTTTGCCCATCCCCAGGTCGCCCTCGAGGAAGATCAGGCCATGGCCTTCGGTGATTCGGGCAATACGTGCGCCAAAGTCGCTCATGGCCTGCTCATCGGCCAGGTACAGGGTTACTTCAGACACGGTGCTTGCTCCTCCAACAACTGACGAATGGCTGGAATCAGATCACTGGCCGCCAGCCCACGGCCCAATTTTCCTTGTTGCTCGCCGGCATTGGCGTGCAGCCAGACTCCCAGGCAGGCCGCGTCGAATGCGGCCATGCCCTGGGCCAGCAATGCGCCGAGCAAACCGGCCAGCACATCTCCCAAACCGGCAGTGGCCATCGCCGGATGCCCCTGATGACACAGTGCCAGACGCCCATCGGGACTGGCGATCAAACTTCCGGCACCTTTGAGCACCACGACCRCTGTATATTTTTCGCTCAATGCACGGGCAGCCGCAGGACGATCAGCCTGAACCTCGGCAGTGCTCAGGCCCAGCAACCGTGCGGCCTCCCCTGGATGCGGCGTGATCACGCAATCCCTGGGCAAACTCACACACGCTTCGGCCAACATGTTCAGTGCATCGGCATCCCAGACTTGCGGCAGCGGTGCGTTGGCGGCGGCCGATAACAGGCTGCGCCCCCAGGCGGCCTGCCCCAGACCCGGGCCAACCACCAATACGGAAACTTTTTGCAGCAACTCCATCAACTGATTGGCCGAAGAAGCGCCCAACACCATGGCCTCGGGGATTCTGGCCAGGRCCGCCGGCACATGTTCACCGCGGGTCGCCACCGACACCATGCCCGCACCGCTGCGCAGCGCAGCCTGCGCGCTCAGCAGGATCGCTCCGCCATAACCGCGATCACCGCCGATCAGCAGCACATGGCCGAACTTGCCTTTATGGGAAGCAGGTCGCCGGAAGGCCAGACGCGGCAGATTAGCCGCCGTCAGGCGAAGGGCGCTGCGCGGTGCCGCCTCGAGCAGATGTGGATCGGCGTGCAGGTCGTTGAACACCAGCTCACCCACCACATCCGCCGCATCACCGGTGAATACCCCCAGCTTCAACCCGATGAACGTCACCGTCAGGTCGGCACACACCGCGCAGCCAAGCACACGACCGGTATCGGCGCACAGCCCTGAAGGGATATCCACCGCCGCAACCGGCAACCCGCTGGAGTTGATCGCGGCGATGGCGCTGGCATACGGCTCACGCACATCGCCGCCCAGTCCGGTGCCAAGCAAAGCATCCAGCACAATGCCGCGCAATCCGGATTGTGCGGTCCAGGGCTCGATGAGCACTTTTTCAGACACTGCCTCGGCATGGGCCAACGCTGCATCACCCTGCAAGCGCCGCGGATCCCCCACCGCCAGCACCCGCACTGTCCAACCGGCACGTTTGGCCAGCGCCGCCACCAGATACCCATCCCCGGCATTGTTGCCGTGACCGGCCAGCACGCTCATTTCTTTCGCTGTCGGCCATTGGCGAACCAAGGCCCGCCAGGTCGCATACGCTGCACGCTGCATCAATTCGAAGCCCGGTGTGCCGGCCGCGATCAGGCTCGCATCGAGGCTTCGCACTTGTGCAGCGCTGTACAGCGCGTCGGGTAATTCATCTTTAATGTGCGGCATGCGTCTTCGGGCTCCGATGTCTGGCAGAATTATACGCACCTCAGCTCCGGTTTCTCTCGCCTCATGCCCGCTATTACCACAGACCTGTCCGCCCTCGCCCAATCCATCAAGGACTGGGGCCGTGAGCTGGGCTTTCAACAAGTCGGCATCAGCGGCCTCGACCTGGCCGAGCATGAGCAGCATCTGGAGCGCTGGCTCGCCGCCGGCTACCACGGCGAAATGGACTACATGGGCGCCCACGGCAGTAAACGCTCGCACCCCGAAGAGCTGGTGCCGGGCACATTGCGCGTGGTGTCCCTGCGCATGGACTACCTGGCGGGCGACACCCACATGGCAAAAATGCTCGCCCAGCCGGAAAAAGCCTACGTCTCGCGTTATGCCCTGGGTCGCGATTACCACAAGTTGATCCGTAAACGCGTGCAACAATTGGCGGAAAAGATCCAGGCGGTCATCGGGCCTTTCGGCTATCGCGCATTCGTCGACAGCGCCCCGGTGCTGGAAAAAGCCATCGCCGAACAGGCCGGCCTGGGCTGGATCGGCAAAAACACTCTGGTTTTGAATCGCAAGGCAGGCAGTTATTTCTTCCTCGCCGAATTGTTCGTTGACTTGCCGCTGCCAGTAGACCCGCCCCACGTCACCGAACACTGCGGGCGGTGCAGCGCCTGCCTCGACATCTGCCCGACCAATGCCTTCGTCGGCCCCTATGTTCTGGATGCCCGACGTTGCATCTCCTACCTGACCATCGAACTCAAAGGCGCGATCCCTGAAGATTTGCGGCCACTGATCGGCAATCGGGTGTTCGGTTGCGATGATTGCCAGATTGTCTGCCCGTGGAACCGCTTCGCCCGTCCGTCCGGTGAAAGCGACTTCAAGCCGCGGCACAACCTGGACAACGCCGGGCTGGCGGAACTGTTCATGTGGGATGAAGAGAAGTTTCTCAGCAGTACCGAAGGCTCGCCGCTACGCCGGACCGGTTACGAAAACTGGTTGCGCAACCTGGCGGTGGGCCTGGGCAATGCGCCTTCAACGATTCCGGTGCTGGAAGCGCTGAAGGCGCGACGGGAACATCCTTCGCAACTGGTACGTGAACATGTCGAGTGGGCATTGCGCCAACATGCCGAACGTCAGGCTTCGTCGTTGTAGACGAACTTGGGCATTTCCCAGTGAAAACGGATCGCCAGCAAGCGCAGCAAAAATCCACCGAACAGGGTGATCAGAATCGATTGTTCATCGGGTAATTGCAGATAGATGCAGAGCATGTAGCACCACGCCGCCGCAAACGACACGCTGGCATAGAGCTCGCGCCGGAAGATCAGCGGAATATCATTGCAGAAAATGTCCCGCAGGATGCCGCCGAAGACGCCGGTGATCACCCCGCTGACCGAGGCCACCAACATGCCATGGCCCATTTCCAGGG
>NZ_JBGCUL010000215.1:0-6293 GCF_054177685.1 Pseudomonas sp. P5_A2_2 | reverse complement strand
GTTCGTGGTTTCTTCCTTGGCCTCGTCCGTGGGCGCAGCACGCAGCATGAAACCGGTCTTGTCTTGCAGCTCCACCAGCAGCCCATCGGTACGCGCCTGCGCCACCTGGTCGGCCGACATGATCGCCTTGAGCTGGTCGAATTCCACCGTTCGGGTGAAGTTCTTCCCGCCGTTGCCCCAGTTGTCGAGCACGGTCACGCTGACCTTGTTCACCTTCTGGATGTAGACCCACGACCCACGCCCGACCCAGCACCGCACGGCGCCGCCCTTCTGCGGCCCGGTCTGGTCGGCCACCGTGCCGCCGGCATCGGCCAGCATGGCGCGTTCGTAGGCGAGGCGGTTCTCGTAGTGGTCCACCCAGCGCTGCGCCCATTGGATCGTGGCGGGGTAGTTGCGCTGGCAGATCGATTGCGCCTGCTCCACGGTGATGACGCCATCGGACAAGGCCGACCAAAGCCCCATCTGTCCCTCGTACTGCGAAGCCGGCGGATCGCGCGGAAACTCGGCCAGCGTGAAACACCGCGACATGTGCGAGAAATTCGCAACGTGCAAAGCCTGTGCCATCGTGAGCCCTTCGCGCTGCCAGGCCTCGAGGTGCGTTTGCGCCTCGGCAATGACCCGCTCCTGCTTGCGCTTGTCGGCCTCGATGGTCTTGATGCGGCGCGCGCGCACGTCGGCGCGCTCCTTGTACTTGGCATGACGGATCGCAGCGGCAGCGCGGTGCTTCCAATACTCGGCCGTCTCGAAGGCCTTCACGGCTTTGCGCATGCCGTTCGTGATGCGCTCGGCGTCTTTGCGTGCGTGGCGCTCGGAGTGGTGGCCGACAAGGATGGGCTGACCGAACGGGATGCCGTCCGCGATGCGGCGCACCTGCGCAGAGGCGCGCTCGGCTTCGTCGGCCCTGCTCTCCTGGTAGCCCTCGAACCGCTCCGCGCGATCTTCCGCCCGGTCGACTAGTGAACCGTCCTCGTCGCCGATCTCGCCGGCGAGTTCCACGCACAGGTCAGCACGCGAAGGGGTCCACATCGGCGCGATGAATTGCTCCAGCTTCGGCGCCCACCGAAACCCGGCTTCCTTCACACGGTCATAGGTGGCGCGGTCCAACCGGCTCGCGCTGGTGATGCGCAGCTTGTTGTCGTCGGGCGAGTACGTCGCCGTCATTCCGTAGATGGGTTCCCCTTCACCCCCTGCCTGTTGGCCAGCCTCGGGGCCGAGGAACTGCGGATCAACGGTGTCGTTGGTGGTGTGGGTGGTCTGTTCGCTCATGTGGATGCCCTCGTTGTGGTGGTTGAAGAAAATCTGCCCGTCGGTTTCGCCTCGACGCATGAGCAGCGACAGCCAGGCAGGACACAAGGGCGCGCCCGCAAGCCGCAGCTCGCAGCGAAGCGCAGAGTCCGGGTGAGGACGTGGGCGAAAGCCTTCACCCTTGGGGCATGAATGGCAGCCGCTATGCGTCGGAAAGAGGCGCACCGACGAGCAGCTCAAACACCCCGAGTCATCGAGAGCACAGACAGGTTTCCCGCACCGCCAACGACACGCGCGAACCCACCAGGTGAGCGATTCCTCGCCGCACAGCGGCGCACCTCACCAAGCGAAGCGCAGGAAGAAGCCGGGCGCACCGCGCAGGGCGCTCTCTTGGGGGATAAGGCGAGCGCCGAAGGGGGGTCCTGCTGCTGGGCAACCAAAGTGAAACGTCAGGGCGTCCAGGCGCGAGGCGCCCCTGCTTGAACGGCGCGCGCGAGTACACGGCGCCCAAGCTGCGGGGCTTTGGCCGTGCGCCCTCGGAGCAGCGTCTCGAAGAGAGTGGCGCGCCCAGCCCTCGACGGGCCTGGCCGTCCTTGCGGCTTCGGCGGCCTTAACTCGGTAGGGCTTCCCACCGCACGACGGTGGCGCGGGCGGACCTGGCGCGCAACGGCGGACCTAAGGCGCTCTGCGGACATTCGACTTGGGCCCACCCAAGACAAGTCTCCGCGACGGCTAACCGCTCCCTATGGCTCGAACTGTCGAACTGCCCGAGATCAGATTGAGTCCTTGTCACAAAGGAAAGGTGCTCAACAGATGTCCGCAAGGAACTCTGAAGCAGGGTCGACGCCCGTCACCAGCAGTCGGTCCCTTGCGCGTGTGCAGGCCACGTACAGCAGGTGCCGCTCGGTGTCGAACACCTCTCTCAGATCGGCCTCGTCAGCTGCGGCATTGAGTCGGCTTCGGAGCGGCAAGATATCCTCGTCACAGGCCATCACAACGACCGCGCGAAACTCCAGCCCTTTGGCAAGGTGCATCGTGCCAATCGCCACTTCGTTCGGATCGGTGTCCACCAGCGCGTCCAGTTCGTGGTGTGGCAGGCCAGCCGATGCAGCCGCCGCTAGAGCCCGAGGCACCTCGTCCGCGGACCGAACGAAGATCCCGATCTCGCCTGGTTGGATGCCCGATCCAGCGCACTGGGTCAGCCACTGCGCCACGGCTTGGCATTCCTCACTCTCGTTGGAGTGCATCTTGACGCTGGGTACGGGCCCATTGAAGACCGAAATCGTGCCGCGCCGCACTTCGCTATTGCCGTCAACGTCGCTGACCTCCGGCCCTAACAACCGATCGGCAGTGCTGCGAATCTGGTGCGAGGTGCGGTAGTTCACCTGCAAAGTGCGAGCGCGACCGCGCAGGTCGACACCTAGGGACTTCCAAGAGAACGGCGCCTGGAAGATCCGTTGCCCCAGGTCGCCGGCAAAGAACAGGCCGTTTGGCCTGTTGCCGCCGAGTGCTGCCAAGAAGCGCAGTTGCTGCACGCCGGTGTCTTGGGCCTCGTCAACAACAATTTGCTCGAACGGTGACTTCGCAGTGCCTGCGTAGTGCACGGCCAACCGCGAGAACATGCCGGATGGCGTCACCCGATTCTCTTGCCGCAGGCGCTGGAGCACACGTTCGAAAACGGACCATGCGGAGGCCCGCTGCGCCTCGCTCAGTCTGGTCTTGCGGCCCAGGCGCTTGAAGTCACGGTACTGCTCCCAGCCGCTCAGCTGCCAGGCGTCAACAACGTCTGCCCACTCACCCCAGAGGAAGGGCTCGCTGAGTTTTGCCACCGGTGACGTGGCCTGACCGGCCTGGACCTCCTTCGCCGCAACGGCAAGGGCTGCACGCACCCAGTCGGCGAGGGCGATAGAAGGCTTGCCGAACGCGAAGCGGTAAAGGCGCTCGCCCAACTCATCAAGGGACACCACGTCGATCCGTTCGCCCAGCATGGGCGTATTGCCGATCAGCCGTCGAAGCCGCGCGTGCAGCGCATGGGCCAGCGTCGGCGAGAAGGTCGTGAGCAGCACTCGCGAATCGGCGTGCTGACGGGCGAGGAAGGCTGCTCTGTGCACCGCAACGATGGTCTTGCCCGTGCCCGCAGACCCGGACACGCGAGCAGGCCCACCCTGTTCGCGCTCGACCCACTGTCGCTGCGCCGGGTGCAAGAACACCGTCCACCGATCCCAGGGCGCATCCATCGCGCGTGCCAGCGCGTCGGCGTCTTCCATTGTGCGGAAGCGGCGCTGTGCGTCAGGATGGTCGAAGGGGTCGCCGCTCGCCGGCGGCGGCGCGGCGCGTTGTGGCTTGCCTCCTGTCGCCAACTCCAGAAGCGCTTCGGCGGCCTCTGCGGGTAGATGCGAAGCCAGTTCAAGCAGGCTGTCTTCATCGGCATCCCGCACGGCGGCCAGCCACTCCTGGGGCACGCCCCAACCCAGCAATTCACCTTCGGCCAGCCCATCAAACAACCTTGGTTTCCGCGCCGCAGTCGTCGTCAACGGAGGTGGTACGGCGGCTACCGCAGTGCCGCGCACCACGATGTCTGCCACCGTCTCCCGCAGTTCGACCAACTGCGCTGCCCCAGTGGCGGGGTGCGTTTCCAGGCGCCTCCGCTCGGCCCACTTGTAGGCCTCGTCGTGATGGTCCACGTAGCACAGCAGAAGGCTCGCCGCCGTCCTGTGGACGATGATGCGGATGTCGCGGCTGACTCGCACCGACCAGAAGTTCTTGTCGCGCGCCTTGTCCAACTTGTGGAAACTGAGGCCCGGGCTTGCGGGATCGACCTGCAGGTCAAAGGCAGTCGTCTTTACGGCCTTCTGCTCATCTCCGGTCAGGCGCGCTAGGCTCGACGTGAATGTGTCGGCGATTCGGAAGAGCATGGAAAGACTCATGTCTCAGACAGTGGACGACACTGTTGATCCGAACAACAGTGCGGGTGCACCCTCCAAGACATCGCCAAGGCTGACAAATGCCAGTGCCGCGATTAGCAATGGTTCATCGAGTACGTCACCACTAACCTGCTGACGAATCGCCTCAATACGGGTTTCAATTGATGGATGCGATTCGGACTCAGCCCAGGCGCCATGTGACAGCAAGGCGAGAGCAAAGGTCGCAAAGTAGATGCCCGTGGCTCGCTTGCGCTTGACGAGCGACCCTTCTTCACCCGACCCATTTGTATAGGCCGAAACTCCATCCATTACAAAGCGCGTGGCGTAGGCATCGCAGCGCAGCTCTTCTGCGTGCTTTGACTCAATGTCACCGTCTGTCGACGAGGTGCCGTCTTGTTGACAGATGCAATGTTGGATCTCGTGCAGCATCGCCCAACCGGAGACGAACATGGCCAGCTCCGCCGGCGCGCGAAGATGTGGATACTGAAGATCTGGGAAATTTCCAGGCGGAGGAAGATCACCCAGTGAAATGCTTTCCGGGTCTGAGGCATCTCGGACGGCAAAGGCAAGGTCAACAAGCTCTTTCAAGCGCCGAGTGTCTCGCATCCTTCCTCCAAGAGTTGCCTCTGACGCACAGGCATACGCCTCCCATGCCGCGAACGCGCTTATCCACATGATGCGCAATGCTCGATGGTTGAATCGAACATGCCGATAGAGACCCCCCTCCATCTCGACTCGATCCCCGTCGGCCAAGAGGCTGAACTGAAGCTGGTAATCCACCCACAACTTTTCCAGCTCATCCGCATGCTCTGGAGCAACACCCAGGAACTGCTGCCTTACTGCCTCTTGAATTTGCTGATCGCTGCGAGCGTCTGACATCTCTGAAGTTCTCCCAGGTCAAACCTTGAACACTTTCATCACCTCGTCCCCAAGGTGATTGATAACCTTCACCGCAATCCGGCCTGACTTCGGCTTTGCGAACGGCCGCGACGTGTCGCCGTACAGCGTGGCCCAGGCCTCCTCGTCGATCTCGGCTTTCAACGTGGTCTTGAGCGACTTGTACGGGTCGCTGGCGCCCAGGAAGTAGGCGTGGCGGACGAAGAAGCTCTCCTCGTTGTAGTCGGTGTCCACGAACCAGCAGGCGATGTCGTCCGGCCCGCTCGAATCCACCTTCCCTTCGTTCGGCCTGAACACATCTACACCGCGCAGTTCCACGAACCACCGGCCGGCGGCAATGCCCGGCGCGTACTCGACAAATCGCTTCGCTCGCTTCTTCTCTTCGAGCAGGCGCTGCAGGTGTTGCTTGTCGTCGTCATCCTTTGATCCCTTGATCGGGGCTTCCAAGGCGTTGATTGCGTCGATGCGGCGCTCTCGCCGGGCAACCTCTTGCTTCAAGGCATCGCTAGCGCCTTCGTACACACCCAGATCGGGCTCGCCAAAGATGACGAACAAGTTGCCCTTGCCTGTGTTCTTCAGGTCCTCGGCCATGTGCAGGTCAGCATTCATGCGCGCCTTCAATACCGGCAGCGCGCCCAACTTGTTGAATTCGGTGGTGTGCGCCTCGTAGTTGAAGGCACACGCGATTAGTACGTCGAAGCCGGCGTCGGCCGCCTCGCGCGCCGCAGTTACCAGGTCGACGCGGGTGACGGTGCCGAACTCGGGGCCGATAAAGATGGCGGCGCGACGCGGCTTGCCCGTCTCCGGGTCACCTTCAAGGTAGCGCCCCTCCGCACACACGAGTTCACCCGGCCACGGCGCCAGGGACGTGAAACTAATGCGACCCTCCTTGCGTGCCTGCTGTACGCCAGCGGTCTTGAGGTTGTCCAGGATCATCTGCGCGAAGGTAGGCTTGGCGTTGAAGGTCGCCTCACGCTCCTGAGTCTGCAGTGGGTCGATCAATTCGTCGTTTTCATCCACGCCCAGCACTCGGTGCGGCGACAGGCTTTCCACAGTGAATGGGCCGGCCACACGCACGCGCTTCTTGTCGTCGAAGGGCTTGTCGTAAAGGTACTCGAACTCGGCTTTGGCAGCGATGCTGGCGTCGATCGCCTTCTGCCGTGCGATCCGTGCTTGCCACCAGTCGGCATGCAGCTTCCTTGCGGTGTCAGACCACTTGGCTTCAGC
>NZ_JBGCUL010000214.1:0-11857 GCF_054177685.1 Pseudomonas sp. P5_A2_2 | reverse complement strand
CCCCAAGGCGCACAAGCCGGCGGATTCTGGCGTACCTGTAGGCAACGGCGCAAGGCGTTGTGGCTTTCACGAAGTAACCTGTAGGCCGCTTAAACAGGCGCTATCGAGTGATTGTTAACTTGCTGTTTTGCCTTGTCAGAGAGCGTTGGAATCCTCGGAATCGGCAGGAAAAATCCTACGAAAGTTTGCGGTTGGCCGTCGGAAGAACAGCCCTTACGATCTGACGTTACGCATTGGTCGGTTTGGCAAATGACACTTCATCTTGCGATCGACGACAGCGCCCCCGATACCGATTAGACTGCTACCCGTAGACCCCGGAGGCCATTATGAGCGCCGAACTTTCCCCCATCGTTTCAGAGTTTGAGACCAAAGAGCAGGCCGCCAGCTATGACCGTTGGTTCCGCGCCAAGGTGCAAGCTTCGATTGACGACCCGCGCCCGAATGTCCCGCATGATCAGGTGATGGCTGATATGCGTGCCCTCATCGAGTCAAAGCGCAACAAGCACGATGCTGGTTGAGTGGCGGCCCGAAGCTCGGGCCGAACTCTGGCAAATCCTGAACTACATTGGCGACCGAAACTTCGTAGCGGCCAGCGAGCTATTTCAAGCCATTGAGGCTGCTACATCGGCCCTTCCCGAACATCCCTACCTTTATCGATTCGGTCGAGTACCCGGCACTCGGGAGATTGTCGTGCATCCCAACTACCTGGTGGTCTACCGAGTGATGGATCGAATCGAGATATTGAGCGTGTTGCATGCTCGGCAGGAATATCCCTGATCCATGGGGGACGTGTTCGGTCCGTTCACCCATCGGCAGGTGGCTTGCGAGTGGCTCGCCTGTGCAGTGAGCGTGGGCGCATTTGTGTTTCAGCAATGTTCACGGCTGAAGGCATAAACCACAGGCCTCGGGCGCGGGCGGCAGCGGGGCCCATCTTCCGCATCCCGTATCGGCTATGTATTATCGGTTTCGGCCCGATGCTGCCCGCCGCTCGCTCCCGCTGGGAAAGGTGAAAGCATCTCCTCCTCATACGAACCCTGTCGCCTCTCTTGACGGTCGAGGTTTGGCAATGCGAGCACCAAGGCATCTCGGCTACAGGAGCAGCCATGTTTTCAATCGAGCAAGCCAAGCAAATGGCCAAACAGTTGCGCGCCTCGCTGGAGGAACGCAATCAAGCGGTGACCCATTCCACCGCGCTGGAACTGGTCGCGCAGCAACTGGGCTACAAGGACTGGAACACCGCGTCGGCGATGCTTGCCCAGGCCAACACCCCGCCAGCGCCGAGCATTACCTTCGATAAACCCATCCCCATTTTGCGCAGTTTCGACGAAGCCAAGGCGCGGGAGTTCTATCTGGATTTCCTAGGCTTTAGCGTCGAGTTCGAGCATCGTTTCGAGGCGGATTTGCCGCTGTACCTGGGCATCAGTCGCGACGGGCTGCAACTGCATCTTTCCGAGCACCACGGCGATGCCAGCCCGGGCTCGACGGTGTTCGTGCCCATGCAAAACATCGAACTGCTCAGGGACGAATTGCAGGGCAAGCGCTACGGCTACGGACGTCCGGATATTGTTCAGCAGGGCTGGGGCAAGGAGCTGCAAGTCCACGACCCGTTCGGCAACCGGATTCGCTTCTGCCAGTATTGATCAGGCGGTGCGGACCAGGGCGACCCGGTCCGCTTTGAACCACCCAGTATTAAGGACGGACACGGCATGACCACGCAGGACACTTCGCTTCAAGACATCGCCGCGCCCGAAGGCGTTTGTTATGGCTGCGGCAGCCAGAACTCGCACGGGCTGCACATCAAGAGCTTCTGGCATGAAGACGGGGTGCATGTCATGGCGCAGCATTTGCCGGATGACAAGTATTGCGGCTGGCCGGATCTGGTTTACGGCGGTTTGATCGCGATGCTGGTGGATTGTCATTCCAACTGGGCCGCGATGGCTTATCACTACCGGGCAGAGCAGCGCGAAGTGGGCAGCTCGCCCCACATCACCTGCGTCACCGGTAACCTGGGCATCAAGTTCATCAAGCCCACCCCGATGGGCGTACCCCTGACACTGCGTGCCAAAGTCGAGGGCGATGTCGGGCGCAAATGTCGGGTCATTTGCGAGGTCTTCGCCGGGGATGTCCTGACCGCTGTCGGGGATTCCGTTTTTGTCCGCGTCGATACCGGGCAACTCAGGGCCGCCGCGCACAGCCATACGTTGAAAGCAGAAAACGGAACCGGGTCGCTGTAGCCAGTTGAGTCCAGCGGCGACCACAAGACCGCCATCGCGAGCAGGCTCGCTCCCACAATGGACCGRTGTTCACAGAACCCATGTGGGAGCGAGCCTGCTCGCGATGGGGCCAGAAAGAACACCGCAAATATTGATTCCTGAACCCTTCCTGAAGAACCCCATGATTCACCCCGGCAAGACTTTGTATCGGGTTTACTCGCCAAACATCGGGGCGTAAGCTTCGCGCGTTTTCATCCATTACGGAGACCCACAGTGGGTACTTGTTCGAGTGACAGTTGTCGGCCGGTCTCGGTAACCGGCATTTTCTCGGCAAGATAACGCGCAGTCTCCTGTGCCGTTGTCTCGCCGAAAAGCGAGCAGCGGCATCCTGATCATGGCCAGTCCTGGCCGTGTCCCGACGTCCTCTTCTCATCGACGCTGAACAGTGTGTGGTTTCGACTTTTTGTCGTGGCCGCCGCTCTATCGACACGCCTGTCATTCGTGACCGGCGCGCCAGGCCTTGCTTTGCCGGTTGTTCCGGCGGCAGCGGCGTGGACCTGCCTGCTCGACGGTTTCCCGGCTGACCAAAGGGGCACCAGCCATGAAACTTACCCTCAAGGAATTCTTCGCAGGTTTCCTGCGTAACCGCCACATCGCCCGGCACTTCCGTCGCCTGGCGTTGCTGGAAACCTTCACCGACACCACGGTCAGCCGTGAAGTCCCTCCCACCCTGGCGCAAACCCTGGTGGCCGCTGCCGGCAGCGACTCCGGTCAATTGCTCAACACCCTGGGCAGTCACGCCGACGGCTTGAGCGAACTCGAAGCCGAGGCCCTGCGCGAGCAATTCGGCCTCAACGAAGTCGAGCACGAACAACCGCTGCCCTGGTGGACGCACCTGTGGCACTGCTACAAGAATCCGTTCAACCTGTTGCTGACGTTGCTGGCGGTCATCTCCTGGCTGACCGAAGACATGAAAGCCGCCATCGTGATTTTCTCCATGGTGGTGCTCTCGACCTTGCTGCGATTCTGGCAGGAAACCAAATCCAACCAGGCCGCCGATGCCCTCAAGGCCATGGTCAGCAACACTGCCACTGTGATGCGCCGGGACCTTGAGGACCGCAGCGAGCAGCGCATCGAACTGCCGATCAGGCAACTGGTGCCGGGCGACCTGATCGTGCTGTCGGCCGGTGACATGATTCCCGCCGATTGCCGGGTGCTCAGCGCCAAGGACCTGTTCGTCAGCCAGGCGGCCATGACCGGTGAATCGATGCCGGTGGAAAAGTTTCCCCGTCAGCAGGACCGCGACACGCGCAATCCACTGGACCTGGACAACATCCTGTTCATGGGCACCAACGTGGTGTCCGGCACGGCCTTGGCGGTGATTCTCACCACCGGCAACAGCACCTATTTCGGCGCCCTGGCCCAGCGCGTGGGTGCAACCGACCGGGCGCCGACTTCGTTCCAGACCGGGGTCAACAAAGTCAGCTGGCTGCTGATCCGCTTCATGTTCGTGATGGCGCCACTGGTGTTGTTCATCAACGGTTTCACCAAGGGCGACTGGACCGAAGCGTTGCTGTTCGCGCTGTCGATCGCCGTGGGCCTGACTCCGGAAATGCTGCCGATGATCGTCACCTCGACCCTGGCCAAGGGCGCGGTGTTCCTGTCGCGCAAAAAAGTCATCGTCAAACGCCTCGACGCCATTCAGAACTTCGGCGCCATGGACGTGCTGTGCACCGACAAGACCGGCACCCTGACCCAGGACAAGATCTTCCTGGCGCGCAACGTCGACGTCTGGGGCAACGACTCCGATGACGTGCTGGAAATGGCCTACCTCAACAGTTACTACCAGACCGGCCTGAAAAACCTGCTGGATGTGGCGGTGCTCGAGCACGTCGAGGTCCACCGTGAGCTGAAAGTCGGCACGGCGTTTCGCAAGGTCGACGAGATCCCGTTCGACTTCACTCGCCGGCGCATGTCGGTGGTGGTCGCCGAGCGCGATCAACCGCACCTGCTGATCTGCAAGGGCGCGGTGGAAGAAGTGCTGGCGGTCTGCTCGCGGGTACGTCACGGCGAAGTCGATGAAGTTCTGACCGAAGAGTTGCTGGCGCGAATTCGTCAGGTCACGGCCACGTTCAACGGCGAAGGCTTGCGTGTGGTTGCGGTAGCGRCACGGCCAATGACCGAAGGGCGCGACACCTACAGCCTGGCCGATGAACAGGCACTGACGCTGATCGGCTACGTGGCGTTCCTCGATCCACCGAAGGAAAGCACCGCGCCCGCCCTCAAGGCGTTGGCGGCCCACGGTGTGGCGGTGAAAGTGCTGACCGGCGACAACGAACTGGTAACGGCGAAGATCTGCCGCGAAGTCGGCCTGGAGCAGCAAGGCCTGCTGATGGGCCACGACATCGAACGCATGAGCGATGCCGAACTGGCGAAAGCCGTGGAGACTACCAACGTCTTCGCCAGGCTGACGCCATCGCACAAGGAGCGCATCGTCCGTCTGCTCAAGGGCAACGGCCATGTGGTCGGTTTCATGGGCGACGGCATCAACGACGCCCCGGCCCTGCGCACCGCCGACATCGGCATTTCCGTGGACAGCGCCGTGGACATCGCCAAGGAAGCGGCCGACATCATCCTGCTGGAAAAGAGCCTGATGGTGCTGGAGGAGGGCGTGCTGGAAGGGCGCCGGACCTTTGCCAACATGCTCAAGTACATCAAGATGACCGCCAGTTCGAACTTCGGCAACGTGTTCTCGGTGCTGGTGGCCAGTGCGTTCATCCCGTTCCTGCCGATGCTGCCGATGCACCTGCTGGTGCAGAACCTGCTCTATGACATTTCGCAGATCGCCATTCCGTTCGATAACGTCGATGACGAAATGCTCAAGCAACCGCAGCGCTGGCAGCCGGCGGATGTCGGGCGCTTCATGCTGTTTTTCGGGCCGATCAGTTCGATCTTCGACATCACCACGTTCGCCTTGATGTGGTACGTGTTCGACGCCAACACCCCGGACCACCAAACCCTGTTCCAGTCCGGCTGGTTCGTGGTCGGGCTGCTGACCCAGACACTGATCGTGCACATGATCCGCACGCCGAAGATCCCGTTCCTGCAAAGCCGCGCGGCCATGCCGTTGCTGGTGATGACCGGACTGATCATGGCCGTGGGGATTTTCCTGCCGATGGGACCGCTGGCGCATTACTTCAAATTGCAGGCATTGCCGTCGCTGTACTTCGTGTTCCTGCCGGTGATCCTGCTGGCGTACATGGCGCTGACCCAGGCGGTGAAGGGGTTCTACATTCGGCGGTTTGGCTGGCAGTAATGCTGCCAGATGTAGGAGCGAGCCTGCTCATATCCATGTCAACTGATACACCGTCATCGCGAGCAGGCTCGCTCCTACAGGGATCGTGTGTTTTTCAAGGATTTTCATATGCAAGCCATCAACAACCTCAACCTGACCTCCCTGCTCGACACCCTGGTCAGCCTCAGCGCGGCCTTCATCCTCGGCGGCCTGATCGGTTTCGAGCGTCAGTACCGGCAACGCACCGCCGGCCTGCGCACCAACGTGCTGGTGGCGGTGGGCGCGGCGATTTTCGTCGACATGGCCAACCGGCTCGGCGGGGCCGAAGGGGCCGTGCGGGTGGTGGCGTACGTGGTTTCCGGTATCGGCTTTCTCGGCGCCGGGGTGATCATGCGCGAAGAAGGCAATGTGCGCGGCCTCAATACCGCCGCCACGCTCTGGACCTCGGCGGCAGTCGGTGCCTGCGCCGGTGCCGACCTGCTGGCCGAAGCGTTGCTTGGCACGCTGTTCGTGCTTGCGGCCAACACCTTGCTGCGGCCGATCGTCAACACCATCAACCGTCAGCCGCTGGATGTGATTTCGGCGGAAGTCACCAACATCGTCTATGTCATTGCCCGGCGTACGCAGCAGAAAACCGTGCTGGCCCTGCTCGAGGCCGAGCTTGCGCGCAGCAACTATCCGGCCAGCGATGTCGATGTGCATGCCTTCGGCACGGACGAAATTGAAATCGAAGCCACCCTGGCGACCACCTYGGTCGATGGTGATGAACTGGATGCGCTGGTGGCACGGATTTCGACGTCGAGCCTGGTGGTGCAGGCGTTCTGGAGTCCGAGTACCACGGAGTAACGGCCAAGGTTTCCCGGGCAAGAGTCAGATTAACCGGCATTATTTTAGGAATATTCCTACATAAAACCAGGAAGGTCTTCCGTAGGCTTTGCGACCTCTTGAAACCGACATCCTTTTGGAGGTCACCTTGCCGAACAAATCCTTGCGCATCCTGATCGCCGATGCGCAGCACTTCAACAGCCTGCGGATCGAGCGACTGTTCAACCAGCTCGGCTATTTTCGGGTGGCTCCGGTGCAGAGCCTCGACGAGCTCCTTGCACTGGTGGAGTACGGTTGCGAGCCTCTGGACCTGGTGCTGGTCAATGGGGCGATGGCAATTGGAGCGCTGGACCTGTTCAGTTTCCTTGACGACAACCCGCAGGTTCATCACGCGTTTATCTTCAATGAACGGCAGGCGCCGTTGTCGCCAGTCGCGGGCAAAGTCCAGTTGAGCCAGGCCGCTCTGCCGGACCTGGCGTCCATTACGCAGTTGATGAGCGCTGTCGATCGTCAGATACCGTTCGTCGGAACTGTCATTTCTGTCAGGTAGTACTTTCCAGCCTTCCATGCAAAAGTCTATGCGCAGCGTTGTGCCCAACCGCTGCGGTGCCTGGAGGGCATTTTTTGCCCGATCGTGTTGTTTTGCACGGGAGTTGTCATGAAGTCAGCACTGATTGTGGAAGATCATCCGGTGGTTCGCTCCATGATCAAACTCGTACTCAAGGGTGAAGGATTCAAGAGTATTTACGAGGCCTCCCGTGGCGATGAGGTCCTGGCATTGATCCGGGAGCATCAACCGGATGTCGTGTTGCTTGATCTGGGCCTCCCGGGTGTGGCGGGGCTTGAGGTGATGGACCGTATCAAGGCCGAAAAGACGCGATGTCGCGTGGTGGTGTTCACTTCACTGGAGGCCCAGTTCTATCAGGACCGCTGCATGCGGGCCGGGGCGGTTGCCTATGTTTCCAAGAGCAAGGACCTGGATGACTTGAAGGCGGCGGTGCATTCGGTGATGGCCGGCTATACCTATTTTGCCCAGATCCCTTCGAGTTCCGTGTCGATGGGGGATTTGCAACGCAGTGAAAGGCAGTTGATCGACAAGCTCTCCAATCGTGAGTTGACCATTCTGCAGTACCTGGCCCGGGGTTCGAAAAACCTGGAAATCGCCGAGATCATGCACCTGAGCTACAAGACCGTCAGTACCTACAAGACCCGCCTCACCCTCAAGCTCAACGTGAGCTCGTCGGTGCACTTGAGGGATTTCGCCCTGCGCAATCATTTGATCTGAATGAACGCTCTCCGACGATTGGCAGGCGGGGTGCTGATTGGCCTTCTTCTCTGGGCATCGACGGTCTGTGCACAACAATCGTTGACCCTGTTGGGACGCTCGAGTGCCGAAGGCCTGAGCGTCAGGTGGTCGGAAACCGAGTTACGCTGGTTGCAGCAAAAGGGCCGATTGGTGCTGGCTGTCTCGGCTCCCGACTATCCCCCCTTCGAGTTCAACACGGCAGGCAAGGTGTTCGAAGGCGTAACAGCCGATTACGCCGGGTTGCTCGAACAATTGTTGAACGTCGTCATCGAGGTTCAATGTTATCCATCGCGGGCCGACGCGGTGCAGGCCATCAAGAACGGGCAGGCCGACCTGCTGGGAACGGCCAACCGATTCGAAGCCGAAGATCCGCAGCTACAGATGTCCAGCGCCTACGCGGTGGATCAACCGGTGCTGGTCACCCGCACCGATTTCCCTCCGGTGCTCGACCCGACACTGGCCGGCAAGCGACTGGTGATGCTGTATCACTACTTGCCCGAATACAGCGTGCAACAGTTCTATTCCAAAGCGCAGGTCCAGCTGTTTCCCTCGACACTGGCGGCGATGGGTGCCGTGGCGTTCGGCCAGGCCGATGTCTACCTCGGTGATGCGATCAATGCCCATTATCTGATCAGCAGGAATTACCTGAACAACGTTCACCTGACGGACTTCTCGCCCATGGAGTCCGGGCGTTTTGCCTTTGCGATGACCCGCGACAACGTTTCGCTATTACGCATCGTCAACAAGGCGCTGGCGGCCATCACCGCCAATGAACAAATGAACATCCTGCGCCGTTGGGGGGCCAACGGGGTATCTATCCCGGGCACTCAGTCTTTGCAATTGAGCGTGGCCGAACAGCACTGGCTCGAACGGCACCCGCGGGTGAAGGTCGCAATCAACGAAAATATCCCGCCGATTTCATTTGTCGACAGCGAAGGCAAGTTTCGCGGCATTGGCGTCGATGTGCTGACGAAAATCAGTTTGCGCACCGGGCTGCAATTTGACATCCAGGGCATGAAGTCGGTGGCCGAGATGATGACGGGCATCACGAGCGGCCAGATCGATGTGTTGGCCGGTATCGGCCTCAGTTCCCAGCGTGAAGACGAATTGCGGTTCACCCGGTCGTTTCTGAGCAGCCCGTCGGTGCTGGTGACCCGCGTGGACGCGGACAGCCCCAGGACGCTGGATGACATGGCGGGGAAAACCCTGGCGCTGACCCAGGGCAACATTGCCGCCGAGTACCTTCGCCAGCATTACCCGCTGATCCAGCTGGCGGATGCGCCACTGTCCACGGACGCCATGGAGATGGTCGCCCAGGGCAAGGCCCATGGCGGCATCAACTCGTTGATCAGCGCCCGTTACCTGATTTCCCGGCAGTATCGCGATCGTCTGCAAGTGACCAGCACCGTGGGCACCGACCCCGCCCGAAGCACCCTGGCAACCAGTCGCGAGGCCACCGAGCTGCATTCGATTCTGGACAAGGCATTACTGAGTATTCCCCCCGAAGAAATTGACGAGCTGACTCAACCCTGGCGCTATGACGCGATGGTCGAGCAGAGTTACTGGCTGCGACACCGACAAGCGATCGTGCAGGCGTTTGCGGCGGCGGGTGTCTTGTTGTTGCTCGCGTTGGCCGGGATCGTCTGGCAGCGGCGGCAGATTCGCCAGCGTCAGCAATTGCTTGGGCAATTGCAGGAAGCCAAGGACGCGGCGGATGACGCCAACCGGGCCAAGACCACGTTCCTGGCCACCATGAGCCATGAAATCCGCACGCCGATGAACGCCTTGATCGGCATGCTCGAACTGGCACTCAAACGCGCCGATGAAGGGGTGACCGACCGCGCCGCCATCGAGGTGGCGTCCAACGCCGGGCAGCAGTTGCTGGATTTGATCGGCGACATCCTGGACGTCGCGCGGATCGAATCCGGGCATTTGTCGCTGGCGCCGGAGCGGGTCAATCTGCACGCGCTGGTGACGTCGGTCTGCCGGGTTTTCGAAGGGCTGGCGATGCAAAAGAATCTGCAGTGGCGGGTCGATCTCGACGCGCGCAGTGACTGTGACGTGATGCTCGATCCCACGCGCTTCAAACAGGTGCTGTCCAATCTGCTGAGCAATGCGATCAAGTTCACCCGAGAAGGTGAGGTGAGCCTGACACTGCGGGTGCTGCCTCAAGCCCCGGCGCTTCTGTCTGTCAGGCTGAGTATCGAGGACAGTGGCATCGGTATCAGCGCTCTCGACCAGCAACGCCTGTTCAGTCCGTTTGTGCAGGCGGGCAATAGCCAGCAGACCGCCCGGCAGGGTTCCGGCCTGGGCCTGGTGATCAGTCGTACCCTGTGTGAAATGATGGGCGGCCGGTTGCAACTCGACAGTGAGCCTGTGCGCGGCACGCGGGTGGACATCAGCCTGGTGCTGCCCGTCCTGCAAACGTTACCCGCCGAGGTGGTGTCCCAGGATCCGGCGCAGCTCACGACCCGGGCATTGTCGATTCTGGTGGTTGACGATTATCCGGCCAATCGCCAGTTGCTCTCGCGGCAGTTGAGCTATCTGGGCCATCGCGTGGTGCTGGCGGAGGACGGGGCGCAGGGGCTTRAACAGTGGCGCGGGCAGGGGTACGGGTACGGTTTCGATCTGGTCATCACCGACTGCAATATGCCGCAGCTCAGTGGTTATGAATTGGCGGGCGCGATACGTGAGCAAGAGCAGGTGCAGGGGCTGTCGTCGACGCCGATTCTGGGCTTTACCGCCAATGCGCAGGCTGAGGAGAAGGACCGGTGCAAGGCGGCGGGCATGGACGATTGCCTGTTCAAACCCATTCGCCTGGTGGACTTGCAGGCGTGGCTGGCCCGGCGGTTTTCCAGTGCACCCCAAGCGGCGATCGTCGACCCTGGCTTCGCCGAGTTCGATTTGAGCGGGCTGGAACGTTATGCGGATTCGGATCGTGAGTTGATCGATCAACTGATACGCGATCTGGCGCTGACCAACCGCGAGGATCGCGTGCATTTGCTGGCCTTGCACGCCGGCGGCAATCGCCCGGGCTTGCAGGAACTGGCACACCGGATCAAGGGCGGGGCGCTAATGGTGCGAGCGCTCGCCCTGGTCGAGTGTTGCGAACAACTGGAACAGGCGTGCAATGACGGCCGCGCGGCACTGATCGACGATGCTGTCGACCAGTTGCAGCAAGCCATGGCCCGCCTGGACCAGAGTATCGGGCAGGATTGAGGCTCAATCCCAATGCGGCGCGATGCCCTTGGGGCTGGTCAGCCGGTGGCCGCGATCCAGCGTTGCGATCATGGCCATATCGGCCTCGCTCAAGGTCAGCTCGCGAGCCTTCAAGTTGCTTTCGAGGTTGGCCCGGCGCGTGGAGGATGGGATCACCGCGTAACCCGATTGCATGGCCCAGGCCAGAGTGACTTGGGCCGGCGTCGCGTGCAGGCGTTCGGCGATCTGCTGGATGAGCGGGTCGTTGAGGACTTCACCGTAGGCCAGGGTCATGTATGACGTAATGCCGATGCCCTGGCTCTGTGCGAACGCGACGACGTTGCGGTTTTGCAGGTACGGGTGCAGTTCGATCTGGTGGGTGGCGATGTGCTCGGCGCCGATGGCTGCAATCGCTTGCTGCATCAGGTCGATGGTGAAGTTGGACACGCCGATCTGCCGGGTCAGGCCCAGGCGCCTGGCTTCAAGCAGGGCGCCCATAAATTCTGCGACAGGCACTTGATCGTCCGGCGACGGCCAGTGGATCAGGGTCAGGTCCAGGTAATCGGTCTGCAGTTTGCGCAGGCTTTCCTTCAGACTGTCGATCAGACGATCACCGGCCAGGTTGGCGACCCAGATCTTGCTGGTGATGAACAGTTCTTCCCGGGCGATGCCGCTGGCAGCGATAGCCTCGCCGACGTCGGCTTCATTCTCGTAGATTTGTGCGGTATCGATCACCCGGTAGCCGAGCGCCAGGGCGGTGCTTACCGAATCGATGACCACCTGGCCTTGCAGGCGAAACGTGCCCAGACCGAAGGCGGGAATAGACATTGATGACTCCAGAGGTTGCAGTGGGAATGGGCGGCAGTATCGGCGCCTGCATCCGTGAGAAAAACCGCTGGAGCGGCAAAGCAATGTTTACCGAAAGTCATGAATCATCGGCAGTCTGGTTCGGTGAGGGTGCTTGATCCGGCGCCTTCGCTGGCAAGCCAGCTCCTACAGGGTTTGCGCAAACCCTGTAGG
>NZ_JBGCUL010000213.1:0-6370 GCF_054177685.1 Pseudomonas sp. P5_A2_2 | reverse complement strand
TTACTGGGGCAACCTGTCGGCCGGTGGCGCGCCCGAGGCCCAGCAATGCGGTTGGCTCAAGGACAAGTTCGGGCTGTCGTGGCAGATCGTGCCCGTGGCGATGATGGACATGATCAAAGACCCCGACACGAAAAAATCCCAACGGGCCATGCAGGCGATGATGCAGATGAAAAAACTCGATATTGCGGCATTGCAGCGCGCCTTTGACGGCGAGAGCTAATACACTCGGGCGCTGACCTGCCGAGGAGTGAGCATGAAGCACGCCGTTGCCAAGAACGCCAACAAGGCCCCGCGCTTCTGGCGCGATGACGCCCTGCCCTTCATCGAAGCCCGCTCCATCGCCGACGGGCGCGAAGTCTGCTACACCCGGCACGCCCACGAGCACTTTTCCATCGGCGCGATCACCGCCGGGCGCAGTACTTATCTGCATGAGCAGTCGGCGTTCGAGGTCAGCGTCGGCACGGTGGTGCTGATGAACCCCGGTGACGTCCACGCCTGCAACCCGATCGAAGACCAACCCTGGTCGTACCTGATGCTGTACGTCGATACKCCGTGGCTGACCGATTTGCAGCATCAGCTCGGGTTCAGCGATGACGCGGTGTTTCGCCGCTTTTCGGCGACCCATACGCGGGACGCCAGCCTGTTTACCGGCCTCGCGGACTTGTATGAAATGTTGGTCGATCCGCGGCAGGATGTCCTGTGCAAACACAGTGCGGCCGTGGAGTTTTTCACTGATGTGCAGCAGCGATTGAACCCGATCGACCCACCGCTGCGTGAACCCAATTTCAAGCTGGAGCGCGCAGCCGATTACATCCGCGACCACTGCACGCAAACCCTCAGGCTCGAAGACATCTGCGAGGCGGCGCAACTGTCACCGTCCTACCTGATCCGCGCCTTCAAACAGCATTACGGCATGACGCCCCACGCGTTCCTGGTAAACCGGCGCATCCAGTTCGCCCAGGATCAATTGCGCAGCGGTAAGCTGATCGCGGACGTGGCACTGGAAGCGGGATTCGCCGATCAGGCGCATTTTCAACGGGCGTTTAAACAGCATCTGGCGGCGACACCGGGGCAGTATCGCGGTTGAATCCGAGGCTTTGGCCAGATCTGTGGCTTTGGCTGAATCTGGGGGTGAGGGGGCTTGTCGTTAAGGCAACAACAGATATACCGCACTCACCACCAGCAACAACGCCATGGCGCGATTGAACAGGCGCATACCCGCCGGGTTATTCAGAAAACCGCGCAAGAACGTCCCGGCATAAGCCCAGCAACCGACCGACACATAGCAGATCACCAGATAAATCGCCGCGAACTGCCACACCAGCCGCGCCTCGCCATCAGCGACAAACGCGCCCATGCCGGCCACGCAGGCCAGCCAGGCCTTCGGGTTGAGCCATTGCATGATGGCGCCATACAGCATCGACGGGGCCTGAGCCGCTTCCCTGGTTTGCACCTGCCCGTTGTCAGCCGCCAGCCTGAAGGCCATGTACAACAGAAAGGCTACGCCCGCCCATTGCACCCCCTGCGTCAGCGCCGGCCATTGTTGCAACAACTCATGCAGGCCCAATCCCATCAGCACCAGCAGCAAGACAAACCCCAGCGTGGCCCCCGCCACATGGCGCTGACTGGCCCTGAAGCCGAACCGGGCGCCGGAGCTCAACGCCACAATATTGACCGGCCCCGGTGTGATCGAGGCGACCAGTGCAAACGCCGCCATGGACATCATCAGACTCATTGCACACCTTCTTCCATCGAGTTGAACAAGGCCCTCAAGGTAAAGAGCCGAGCGGCTCGCGTATTGAAGAAAACTGCCCTGTATCGCTATGACCCTGTATCTCTATGAGAAGTAACCCACGACGCTTTTCACTTTGCTCAATGCAATGCGCAGCGAGTCCATGTCCACGGAGCCCAATGCCAGGCGTATCGCGTGCGGCACATGAGCCGAAATCGCAAAGGGCTCGGCCGGCGACACCGACACCTGCTCGCGCATCAGCGCCATGGCGATCTGGTCGGCCCGGGCGTCATCCGCCAACGGCAGCCAAATGAAGTAGGAGTTCGGGTGACTGATGGTCCTGAGCCCCGCCAGCACCTCGCGGGCCAGGGCCTGCCTGGCCTGGGCGTCCGCGCGTTTTTGTGATTCCAGTTGGCTGACAGTGCCATCGTCGAGCCAGGCCGTGGCGATGGCGGTCATCACGCCTGGGGTGTTCCAGGTGGTCGCCATGATGGTGCGCTCGAAGGCGGCGACCCATTGCGCGGGTGCGGCAATGAAGCCAACGCGCAGCCCGGTGGCGACATTTTTCGACAGCCCCGACACGTACACCGTCCGCTCAGGCGCCATCTCGGCCAGCGGTGGCGGTACGTTTTCGGCCAGAAACGCGTAGGCCGCATCCTCGATGATCGTCAGGTCATGCCGACGCGCGATCGCTACCAGTTGCTCGCGCTGCACGGTGTCCATCACCCAGCCCAAGGGGTTATGCAAGGTCGGCATCGAGTACACGGCTCGCACCGATCGGCTGCGGCAGAGTTTTTCCAGGGCGGGCAGATCAGGCCCGCTTTGCATGACCGGAATGGGCAAGACTTCCAGATGCAGGGTTTCGGCCAGCGTCTTGAAACCGGGATAGGTCAGCGCATCGGCGGCGATCACATCACCGGGTTTGAGAAGCGTCATCATCGCCACCGCCAGGCCATGCTGGGCGCCGCTGACGATCAACACCTGTTCGGCCGGCACGTGCAGCCCGCGGTCAAGCAGATGGCGCGCGACCGAGGCCCGCTCGTGCAGGCGTCCCGCGTGGGGCTGATAGCGCAGGAGGGATTCCAGGTCACCGGACAGCGCCAGTTGACGCAAGGCAGTGCGAAGCAGGTCGGCCTGACCGGGCAAGGACGGGTAATTGAAATTCAGGTCGATCATCCCCGCCGCCACCACGTGCTGCGAGATGCCCTGCCCCGGCGGCAGCGAGGTTTCCCTGACAAAGGTTCCGCGACCGGTTTCGCCGCTGACCAGCCCCATGCCTTCCAGCTCGGCATACACCCGGCTGGCGGTGACCAGTGCCAAACCGTGCTCGGTGGCCAGTTGCCGGTGAGTCGGCAGGCGCGTGCCGGGCGGCAAACGCCCGGAACGGATTTCGGCGGCAAAGGCATCCACCAGGGCTTTGTAGCGGGATCGAGGCATGTCGAGATGTATCCATGACAATTTTTTGATTGTATCGATAGTCGCTCATACGATGAGTTTCGTGCAATCAGACAACGAGCGTGAGCCAAATGGAACGGACCTCGAACCTGCAACACCAGACGCTGGAAAACAGCACCAGCGGCTGGGTCAACGGCCTGATCGGCGTGGTGATTTTCAGCGGTTCGCTGCCGGCGACACGAGTGGCGGTGCTGGAGTTCGATCCGCTGTTCCTGACGGTCGCGCGCGCGACCATCGCTGCGATCCTGGCGCTGTGCCTGCTGGGGTTATTCAAGGAAAAACGTCCGGCGCGCCAGCAACTGATACCGCTGATCATCGTCGCCCTGGGCGTGGTCATCGGCTTTCCCCTGTTGACCGCGCTGGCGCTGCAATACGTGACGTCCGCGCACTCCATCGTCTTCGTCGGCCTGTTACCCCTGGCGACAGCAGTGTTCGGCGTCTTGCGCGGCGGCGAGCGGCCACGGGCGGCGTTCTGGATTTTCTCGGTGCTGGGCAGCCTGCTGGTGGTCGGCTTTGCCCTGTCCCAAGGGCTGACCGCTTCCCCGCAAGGCGACATTCTGATGCTGCTGGCCATCCTCGCCTGCGGCCTGGGTTATGCCGAAGGCGCGAAGCTGTCGCGCACGCTCGGTGGCTGGCAGGTGATTTCCTGGGCGCTGGTGCTGTCGCTGCCGGTCGTGGCGGCGCTGAGCTGGATGCGCATGCCGGCTTCGTTCACCGGCATCAGCACGCCGGCCTGGTTCAGCCTGGCTTACGTCTCACTGTTCAGTATGCTGATCGGTTTCGTGTTCTGGTATCGCGGACTGGCCCAAGGGGGCATCGCCGCCGTTGGGCAATTGCAACTGCTTCAGCCGTTTTTCGGGCTTTCCCTGGCCGCCACCCTGCTGAATGAGCATGTCAGCCTCGGCATGCTGGGTGTCACCGTTGYCGTGATCCTCTGCGTCGCCGGGGCGAAAAAATTCGCCAAATAGCCCGGTGTACGGTGGTTTGCGCCCATGAATGTACGAGCCTGACCACCGCTGAACCGTGATGAAAACGGCACGGATTGCCGGCCTGACGCCTATGCATGCGGCCCCGCAACCAAACATCACTCCCCGTTCAGCGCATTGATGATAGGGCAAGCGGCTCCGCCGCCGGCATCGCATTGCTGCACCAGCTCGCCTAGCACCTGCTGCATTGCTGCAAGGTCGGCCATCTTTTTCTCGATCATGGCCAGCTTTCGCACGGCCAGTGCCCGAGTCTCGCTACAAGCGCTGGCCGCATCCAGTGTCAGCAGTGCACCCACCTCATCCAGTGTGAATCCCAGCGCCTGTGCCCGTTTAATAAAGCGCAGCCGCTTGACCTGCTCCGGTAGATAGTACCGATATCCACCGAGCGGCTTTGGCGGCTCATCCAGCAAGCCGCGTCGCTGGTAATAGCGAATAGTCTCGATGTTCACTCCGGCAGCTTCCGCCAATTTGCCGATACTCATTTCCATCGCTATCACACGCCCCTTGATTCTGTACCTAGGTACGGAGTGTAGAGTGACTCTAGGTTAGACCGATTCAATGGAGAAGACGATGGTTCAACAAATTGGCAAGGGGACGAATGCGGGCGTTCCCTCCACCGTGCACAAATGAGGCCGCCATGAGAGCCATCATCCTCGAATCCGTGTTGACCTGCCCACATTGCAGTTTCGCCAAGCAGGAAGCCATGCCCACAGATGCCTGTCAGTTTTTCTATGAATGTGGCAATTGCAGGACTCTGTTACGCCCAAATCCCGGTGACTGCTGTGTGTTCTGCTCGTTTGGCTCGATGAAGTGTCCGCCGATCCAGGAGCAGCGCGGATGCTGTGGCATCGGGACGGATGCACCCCCACACGTGGGGAAGCCCATTTTTGGGGGGGAGATTTAGGGTCGGCTTTCGCCTGGAGGAAGTAGCCTGGAACGCAGAGTTAAAGGTCCAAGGCTTGCGGCCAAGCGTCTTTCACTCAAATGGCCTGATTATTGCTCTATTGCTCATACGAGCTCCCAATTTACCAGGCACCAACGTAAAAGCAGCGGTTATGGGAGGTGTGTCATGTGGAATCAGCCTCTGATGCTTGTGGTGATCTACCTCACGATCACCCTCAGCATCGGCTGGTTGTGGTCCATTGCCATCCTGTATTGGCTTTGATCCAGGGGAAAAGTGAATCACTACCTGATTTTATAAACAYAAATGATCGGCAGCTTCACGCCCCGAGGAAGTCAGTCAACCAAAATCGAGGTACTGATGCGCAACTCGAACTCATCGGACTCCATCCCGGGCTTGTCCAGGGTGCGCAGCTGGATCAGCCGATCATTGATCAAAGCCGTGATGTCGGCGCCATTGGCGACGATGCGAAACCTGGGGATCATGGAATTTTTCCAAAAAAAACCCGCACAAGGCGGGTATGAAAGTAAGGAGCTTGAGTTATCAAGCGGCACGAGTGTAGACCATCAATCCCATAGCGTGACCTGTTCCTGTGCAGCTGCGGCTTCGGTGCTGCTAATGGCTCGTCGTGCCTGAGGGATTTTTATTTGTGGTCGATTGCCTTCCGGTCCGAAATTCGCTGTCGATTTTCCGGTGGAGGCCACCCGTGACGCGATCTATGCTGCGCCCATGAACCTACAAAAAACGCTGCTTCCGCCCCGTGCCGAGATGGTTCGCGCCATGCTTGAACGAGACACTTCCTACGAGGGGGTGTTCTTCACGGCGGTCAAGACCACAGGCATCTTCTGCCGCCCCGGTTGCACCGCCCGCAGCCCTAAGCCTGAGAATGTCGAGTTCTTTGCCAACGCAGAACAATGTCTGGCGGCGGGCTATCGCGCCTGCCTGCGCTGCAAGCCGATGGACACCGCCGCCAGCGCGCCGGACTGGGTGCAGAAACTGTTTACATCGGTAGACAGCGACCCGGAACAGCGCTGGAGCGACGCCCATCTGCTGGCCGAAGGCATCGAACCGCTGAAATTGCGCCGCTGGTTCAAGCAGCATTTCGGCATGACCTTCCACGCGTGGCTGCGCGCCCGGCGTCTGGGCATGGCGCTGGGCGGGATCAAACAGGGCGACTCCATCGACGACGTTGCTTTCGATTCCGGTTACGAGTCCCTGAGCGGTTTTCGCGACGCTTTCCAGAAGTCGTTTCACATCACCCCGGGCCGCGCGGCCAATAGCGAGCCGCTGCTGTTC
>NZ_JBGCUL010000212.1:0-6387 GCF_054177685.1 Pseudomonas sp. P5_A2_2 | reverse complement strand
GGATAGCGTCAACCCGGGCGCAGGCCGTGTGCGGATGGCGCTGGTCGCGCCGCTGGCGGAGTGCGTCGAAGCAGCGGAACGGATTCGCGCTTTCATTACCGCAAAACGATAAACAACCAAGTCCCGCCCTGTGCAATGCGGCGGCGGGACATCAATTCATTATCCAGTTACAACAACGCTGACCCTGAAACATTCAAGTGCATTATCTTAATATCCACAACCTATTGCTCTGAGGGATCAATATAACGTTACAAACAACATGGAAGTTACTTATGCACACTCCTCACTTTGTCCGAATGAAAAAGCCGCTAAATGAGCAAGACTCTCGCGCCGCGGCTGTCAAGGAAAACGCCAGGAACGTCGCCAGCACCTTGCCCGGACGGCACCAAAAACGCTCGGTTGGTTACCACAGCACGTTCTGGGAAAATGGAAAAAACATTACTATTTCGTTCATGCCAGGATTGCGCGACGAGATGAAGTATGACGCTGAACGAATCATTCGCGAGTGGGAACCTTATGTCGGCCTGGCTTTCGAAGTCGTTGAATCTGGCGGTGAAATACGGATTGACATGAAGGGCGAAGACAGCTGGTCCACACTCGGGACAGATGCATTGCTGCAGCCACCAGACGAACCCACGCTCCTCATTGGGATAGATGCCCCATACATGGTCTTTCGCCGTACAGTACTTCACGAGTTCGGCCACGCATTAGGTTTGCATCACGCCCACTTGCATCCCCAGGCAAATATCCCCTGGAACCGGGAAAAAGTATATGAGTACTACACCAACGTTATTGGGTGGAGCAGAGAAGTCATTGATCACAATATATTTGATTTAGAAACCGGTGCCGACACCTTCCTGGGAAACTATGACAAATATTCCATCATGCACTACAGCGTAGAAAATTCCCTCACCGATGGAGACTGGCACGTTGGCCGCTATACAGAGTTAAGTGAGCAAGACAAGATCAACATAAACAACATCTATCCACTGCTGTAAGCCCGGCCTATATCGCTTATTTCAGGTTTCCCGGCGTGGCCTCATTTGAACTTCAGATTTCCCGAAATTTTCCGAACACGTCATCTCCTATTAGGTGATGACGTGCTGCGAGAGGTGTTGGGGAACTGGATCCAAGTGAAGCCAAGCTGGGAGCAATGAAGTAATGATGCACACTCTTTTGATCGTTTTCATTGCTGTGTTGCAGCGAGTATCGAAGAGTCATCGATATGGCTAGAGCTAAAAATCGTGCTTTAAAAACATTTAGTTGTTAATGAGTTCTGCCAAAAAGTGGTGATTTCAGTTTGTCGTATAGCTCAGAGAGTGTGTCGAGTATAGTTTTGTGAGGGTAGATTTTGCGAATCATCTCCATGTCGCTTTCACTTAGCTTGGAATTTTCAGGGTGTGACCAGTTGTTCAGGGTAAGGTTGCTATCGATGTCGTAATGCATGACTGACAAGGGGTCGTAATCGCCATAGATGTAATATGTGGAGCGAGGTAACGGCAGGACCTGTGAATCAACTCGATCACGCTCCCAGTCGAAATTTTCTTTATACCACGCGTAGACTTTTTCCAGATCCCAAGGGATATCTGCATCGGGATGTTGATGTTCATGATGGAGGCCGAGTGCGTGACCAAATTCATGTAATACAGTGGTTTCGAAATCATCATTCTCTAAAGCTGTTCCTATTTTCATAGTGGGTTTGTCTGGGGGGCAGGTCAGTGCATCTGTACCTAAAAGGGAGTAAGAGCCAATGGTTTGGTTTGGCTCGATTTTTATGCGAATGTCACCCACTGCTCCGGCAATAAATTCGAATTTTAAATTGACATGCGCCAACCATTTGTTTGCAATGTTTTTTACTGTATCTATGGTTTTCTGGTTCTCGTCGTACATGGCTATTTTCAGGGTGCGCCCAGGCTTCCAGAAAGTAGTATGCACGGCGACGCTTCTCTTGGTGCGTCCGGAAGTATTGGATTTGACATTATCACTTCGTTCATTGATCGCGGCCTCGTAAGAGGCGACTGGATCAATGCTTCTAACAATGCTGCAAGCTCCATTTTTCATTGGGGTGGCGTCCATGTCTTTGTCGGTTGTAGTTTTTTGAAAAGGGGGTGTTGGTTTTATTTGCTTGCAAATTATTGGAGCAGTAAGGATTTTGGATATATTTTTCGCATCAGTCGCCGATCATTCTGGCTGAGGCTGGTGTTCTTCTCTACGCTCCAATTGCCCGTGGTCAGTTCATTCGGGATTTGATAGTGCATTATTGATTTTTTGTCATAGGGCGTTGTGCGGGTAGTGAAGGTTTCCAGTATTTTGAATAAGTTGTGATCGACTTCTTCTTTCGACCAGTTATATCTTGTGAGGTAATAGTGGTAGACGAACGGCCTGTTCCAGGGAATGTCGGCTTTGGGGTGCTGGTGTTCATGTTCCATTCCCAGTGCATGGCCAAACTCATGCAAAACGGTGCTTTCGAACGCAGGGTGTGTTAGCTCCGTGCCGATGTTCATTGTGTTCTCGCCTGGACCTCGCAGTGTTGCATCGGTACCGATTGCTGAATAGTTCAAGGGGGCTTCCATGCTGATTCTGATATCCCCCACCGCATCGTCTGCGAACTCCAGCGTCAAATTGATAGAGGGTTGCCATTGTTTGATGGCTGCTATGGCCGCCTGACGGTGTGCGTTGGAGGGTGGGGCAAGAAAAGCAATCTTGAGCGTTCGATGACTTGCCCAGAATTTACTGTGAGATGCGACGCCGCGTTTTTTTCTGCTTCCTATAGAGTCGGTATTGTCGTTGCCAGGGTTTTCACTGATGGYCGCTTCGTAAGAGGCGTGTATATCAAAACTATTGATAACTTTGCATGGCTCTGAATATGGCATTATCGCTCTCCTTCTCGATGTTTTAACCTGGTCAATAGATTGCTTTCGAACTGGAGATTATTTAAATTAAAGTTGCACTGTAAAGTTGCTGCTTGTTAGATGTTGTTGCCGGTGGCGGCCGGTACTGCGTTGCACGGTACAGGCCTTGTCAGTGTCAGTTGCGGCGAGTTATGAAGTTGCGAATACGTTCTGCCGCTTCAAGACATTCGGATAGCGGGGCAACGAGTGCCATGCGTACTCGACCCGCGCCTGGATTTAAACCATCAACATCGCGGGACAAATAAGAACCCGGCACCACGGTCACGTGCTCCTGCTCGAACAGGTCGGGGCAGAAGGCGGCGGCGCCTGCGCGGCAAGGGTGAAGTGACCCGGGTGCCGACAGCGCGATCCTGTTGGTTGCTGACCGTGGGCGGTGTGCGCGGGGCCGTGACTGGGCCCACCGCCTTCGTCGGATCGCCGCCCGGTACCGACACCCTCCCACAGGGTTTTGCGTTTTAACTCAAGGGTCATGGCATAATCCATCACCTTTTAAATCCAGCACCTGCAAAGGGGGCAATTCCTTGACCGTTTCAAGCAAAACGTTGCACCTTTTCGGCATCAAAGCCTGCGACACCATGAAAAAGGCGCGCACCTGGCTCGATGAACACGCTGTCAGCTATGACTTTCATGATTACAAGGCGGTCGGTATCGACCGTGAACACCTGACCCAATGGTGCAGCGAGCACGGCTGGGAAGTGGTGTTGAACCGTGCAGGCACGACCTTTCGCAAGCTCGACGACGAACGCAAAGCCGATCTCGACCAGACGAAAGCCATCGAACTGATGCTCGCACAACCCTCGATGATCAAGCGCCCGGTGCTCGATCTCGGTGACCGAACCCTGATTGGCTTCAAGCCAGATATCTACGCGGCCGCGCTCAAGTAAGCAGCCCGTTCAATTTTGTTAGAGGTAAACACATGTCCACTACCCTGTTCAGCCTGGCCTTCGGCGTCGGCACTCAAAACCGTCAAGGCGCATGGCTGGAAGTGTTCTACGCCGCCCCGGTACTCAAGCCATCGGCTGAAGTCCTCGCCGCTATCGCACCGATCCTGGGCTACACCGAAGGCAATCAGGCCATCGCGTTCAGCACCGCCCAGGCCTCGCAATTGGCTGAAGCGCTGAAAAGCGTCGACGCTGCCCAGGCTGCCCTGCTGACCCGCCTGGCCGAGAGCCACAAGCCGCTGGTTGCCACCTTGCTGGCTGAAGACGCCCAACTGTCGTCCACCCCTGAGGCCTACCTCAAGCTGCACCTGCTGAGCCATCGCCTGGTCAAGCCACACGGCCTTAACCTGGCCGGGATCTTCCCGTTGCTGCCAAACGTGGCCTGGACCAGCCAGGGCGCGGTCGACCTGAGCGAACTGGCCGAACTGCAACTCGAAGCCCGCCTGCGCGGCGAGCTGCTGGAAGTGTTCTCGGTGGACAAGTTCCCGAAAATGACCGACTACGTGGTTCCGGCCGGCGTGCGTATCGCTGACGCTGCGCGTCTGCGCCTGGGCGCTTACGTGGGCGAAGGCACCACCGTGATGCACGAAGGCTTCATCAACTTCAACGCCGGCACCGAAGGCCCGGGCATGATCGAAGGCCGCGTATCCGCTGGCGTATTCGTCGGCAAGGGTTCGGACCTGGGCGGCGGTTGCTCGACCATGGGCACCCTGTCGGGCGGCGGCAACATCGTGATCAAGGTCGGCGAAGGCTGCCTGATCGGCGCCAACGCCGGTATCGGCATTCCGTTGGGCGACCGCAACACCGTCGAGTCGGGCCTGTACGTGACTGCCGGCACCAAGGTCGCACTGCTGGACGAAAACAATCAACTGGTCAAAGTGGTCAAGGCCCGTGAACTGGCTGGCCAGCCGGACCTGCTGTTCCGTCGCAATTCGGAAACCGGTGCCGTGGAATGCAAAACCCACAAATCGGCCATCGAACTGAACGAAGCGCTGCACGCTCATAACTAAGTGCCGCACATCCACCTGTAGGAGCGAGCCTGCTCGCGAAAAACGTAAGGGCAACGCGGTTATTCAGACAATGCGCGTTATCGTTCACGTCCATCGCGAGCAAGCTCGCGCCTACAGGGGTCAGGCGTAAACCCTCCAGGGCCCGATAGCATGATGATCCTCTCTCCCTGGCGCGCCGATTTTCCGGCCATCGCCGCCCTGCAACGGCAAGGCCAGACCTATCTGGACAACGCCGCCACCACGCAAAAACCTCAAGCCCTGCTGGATGCCCTGGCGCATTACTACGCCAACGGCGCGGCCAACGTGCATCGGGCGCAGCATTTGCCCGGCGCCCACGCCACCCAGGCGTTCGAGGACAGCCGCCGCAAAATCGCGCAATGGCTCAATACTGGCGATTGCGGGCAGATCATCTTTACCCACGGCGCGACGTCCGCGCTGAATCTCCTGGCCTACGGCCTGGAACATCTTTTCAATCCGGGCGACGAGATTGTCATCAGCGCCCTGGAGCATCACGCCAACCTGCTGCCGTGGCAGCAACTGGCGCACCGTCGCGAGCTGAAACTGGTGATCCTGCCGCTGGATGCCGACGGTGTGATCGACCTTGAAGCCGCGACCGGTTTGATAGGCTCGCGCACACGTCTGTTGGCGGTCAGCCAATTGTCCAATGTGATTGGCGCGTGGCAGCCGCTGCCTGAATTACTGGCACTGGCCAAGGCGCACAACGCCATGACGGTGATCGACGGCGCCCAGGGCGTGGTCCATGGCCGCCACGACGTGCAAGCGCTGGGCTGCGATTTTTATGTGTTCTCCAGCCATAAACTCTACGGCCCCGATGGCCTGGGCGTGCTGTTCGGGCGCAATACAGCGCTGCAACAACTGCGTCCCTGGCAGTTCGGCGGCGAAATGGTGCTGGATGCCAATTATCACGACGCACGCTTTCGCCCGGCACCGCTGGGTTTCGAGGCCGGGACGCCGCCGATTGCCGGTGTGATCGGCCTGGGAGCGACCCTGGATTACCTCGCCGGGCTCGATCAGAACGCCCTGTCCGCCCATGAAGCAGCGCTGCATGCCTGTCTGCTCAAGGGCCTGGAGGCGCGCAATGGCATTCGCCTGTTAGGCAAACCGCAAGTGGCGCTGGCCAGTTTCACCGTCGACGGTGTGCATAACTCCGATCTCGCGCATTTGCTGACCGAACAAGGGATAGCGGTGCGGGCCGGCCATCACTGCGCCATGCCGCTGCTTAAACGCTTTGAACTGGCCGGGGCGATTCGGGTGTCGTTGGCGCTGTACAACGATTCCGAAGACCTGGAGCGGTTCTTTGAAGCCCTGGATCAGGCGCTGGAGCTATTGCGATGAACCTGCMCGCCGATGCCGTAACGGCACTCGAGACCTTTCAGAAAACGGCCGGCTGGGAACAACGCGCACGCCTGCTGATGCAATGGGGCGAGCGTCTGCCGGCCTTGAGTGATGCGCAGATGTGCGATGCCAACCGGGTGCACGGCTGTGAAAGCCAGGTGTGGCTGG
>NZ_JBGCUL010000211.1:0-6415 GCF_054177685.1 Pseudomonas sp. P5_A2_2 | reverse complement strand
GGCCGTCCTTGAGTGTCAGGGAAGGGAACTTGATGTGGATGGCGGTCATTGCGGTCTAGAAGTGTGGCAAGGGGGCAATTGTAAACGCGATCATTGTGGGAGCGAGCTAGCTCCCACAGGGACTGGGGGTGTCAGCAATGATGGCAATTCAGTTTCAATTAAGTTCAGCTGGTTAAGGTGGCTCGCCTGGACCCCGATGCAACGCTGAGGTAGCGCGACGCTGATACCATAGTGGCTTTCGAGAAGCTCACACCACTGGCACCGACCGGGACCTGGAATTAGACGCTGTCAGCGGGCAGGTTCTCAAGAATCATCAGGATTGGTAATGAAGGTGTTTCTATTCAAGCGATGCACCGGCAGCTGGATAGCGCTGGTGCTTCTGGCTTTTTGCTCGGCAGTGATGGCCCGCGACCTGGACCAGGATGAAGCCCTGCGCCTGCGTCAACAGGGCGTGATCCTGCCGCTGGAGCAACTGTTGCAACAGGCGATGGATCGCTACCCCGGCGCGAAACTGCTGGAAGCCGGGCTCGAAGAAAAACATGACGTCTACATTTATGAAGTCGAGCTGCTGACCCCTGAAGGCGTGGTTCGCGAACTGGACATCGAAGCCGCCACCGGCCGTTTACTCAAAGACAAGGAAGACTGATCCATGCGTTTGCTGCTGGTGGAAGACCATGTGCCCCTGGCCGACGAACTGCTGGCCGGTCTTAACCGCCAGGGCTATGCGGTGGACTGGCTGGCCGATGGTCGCGATGCGGTGTATCAGGGCAGCACTGAACCTTACGACCTGATCATCCTCGACCTCGGTTTGCCGGGCGTGCCGGGGCTTGAGGTGCTGGCGCAATGGCGCGCGACAGGGCTGGCCACGCCGGTGCTGATCCTGACCGCCCGTGGTTCCTGGTCAGAGCGCATCGAAGGCCTGAAGACCGGCGCCGATGATTACCTGACCAAACCCTTTCATCCCGAAGAGCTGTTTTTGCGCATCCAGGCGTTGCTGCGCCGTTCCCATGGCCAGGTCAACCAGCCAACGCTCAAGGCCGCCGGGCTGCATCTGGACGAAGGTCGGCAGTGCGTTGTCCGCGACGGTGCGGACATTCAGCTGACCGCCGCGGAGTTTCGCCTGTTGCGTTATTTCATGCTGCACCCCGAGCGGATCCTCTCCAAAAGCCACCTCGCCGAGCACCTCTACGACGGTGAAACCGAGCGCGACTCCAATGTGCTGGAAGTCCACGTCAACCACTTGCGCCGCAAACTCGGCAAAAGTGTGATTGAAACCCGTCGCGGCCAGGGTTACCTGTTCGGCGGGCAAGCCCGGTGAGATCGATCCAGCGCCGCTTGAGCCTGGGCCTGATCAGCGTGATGGTGGTCGTTGGCCTGGTGCTGGCGCAAACCAGCCTGTGGCTGTTCGAAATGGGTTTGCAGCGCTACCTCGAAGCCGGGTTGCGCAATGACAGCGAGAACCTGCTGGCGGCACTGGTGCGCGGGCCGCAAGGCTTGCAACTGGATGAACGACGTCTGTCACCGGCCTATCAGCGGCCGTTTTCCGGGCAGTATTTCCGCATCGATTTCGCCGACGGCCATTGGCGTTCCCGTTCTTTATGGGACCAGGAACTGCCGGCGCTCGATCACCCCGGCCTGCACGATGACCTGCAACTGGGGCCGGAAGGGCAACAGTTGCTGGTTTTGCGTACAGACTATCGACGTTCGGGGGTGCCGATCTCGATCAGCGTCGCCGAGGATTACACGCCGATACGTGAAAGCTTTCGGCGCATGCAACAACTCGGATTGGGCCTCGGTTTGACCGGGCTGCTGCTGATCCTGTTGCTGCAACGGATTACTGTGCGCCGCGCCTTGCGTCCGCTGGAACAGGCGCGCGAGCAGATCGCGCAGTTGCAACAGGGCCAGCGCTCGCAACTCGATGATCAGGTGCCGGTGGAACTGGAGCCACTGGTGGCGCAGATCAACCACTTGCTGGCCCACACCGAAGACAGCCTCAAACGCTCGCGCAATGCCCTGGGCAACCTCGGCCACGCACTGAAAACGCCGCTGGCGGTGCTGTTGAGCCTGGCCTCGAGCGAGCAACTCGACGCGTACCCGCAATTGCGCAAGACCTTCAAGGAACAACTGCAACAGGTCGAGCAACGGCTCAATCGCGAGCTCAATCGTGCACGGTTGTCCGGCGATGCGTTGCCAGGCGCACTGTTTAATTGCGATGCGGAACTCCCCGGATTGCTGGCCACCCTGAACATGATCCATGGCGAACACCTGGCGCTGAGCTACCGCGCACCGACCGGCCTGCAATTGCCCTGGGATCGTGAAGACCTGCTGGAACTGCTGGGCAACCTGCTGGATAACGCCTGTAAATGGGCGGATGCCGAGGTGCGGCTGAGTGTGGTCGAGCGGGCGGAGGGGTTTGAACTGAGTGTGGAAGATKATGGACCGGGCATTCCCGAAGAGCGTCGCGATCAGGTGTTTGGCCGAGGTACGCGGCTGGATGAGCAAACGGAGGGGCATGGCCTGGGGCTGGGTATCGTGCGCGACATCGTCGCCAGTTGGGGCGGGAAACTGTCGCTGCTGGAAAGCGAGTGGGGCGGGTTGAAGGTCGTCATCGAGTTGCCCAAACACGCCTGAAGCTACACCAGCCCCCCTGTGGGAGCGAGCTTGCTCGCGATGGCAATCTGTCTGACACATTGATGTCGAATGTGCTGACGCTATCGCGAGCAAGCTCGCTCCCACAGTGGTTTTTCATGGCCGCCGATTGTGAGTACACCCTATTCCACCGGGTGAGGTGTCAGGCTTATGTGTGATGAATCTCCCGATCCTTGGTTTCCGGCATGAAGAAAATACCCAGCACAGCCGTCATCACCGCGATGACGATCGGATACCACAGCCCGTAGTAGATATCCCCCGTGGCCGCCACCATGGCGAACGCCACCGTCGGCAGGAAGCCACCGAACCAGCCATTGCCGATGTGATAGGGCAGCGACATCGAGGTGTAGCGGATGCGCGCCGGGAACAGTTCCACCAGCCAGGCGGCAATCGGCCCGTAGACCATGGTCACGTAGATCACCAGGATGGTCAGCATTAGCAACACCATCGGATAGTTGGTCTTGGCCGGGTCGGCCTTCTCGGGGTAGCCGGCGTCCTTGAGGGCAGTGACGAGGTTGGCGGTAAAGGCGTCGTTTTTGGCCTTGAAGTCGGCGGCGGGCATGCCGGTGCCCTCGAAGCTCTCGATCACTTTCTCGCCAATGCGCACCTGCGCAACAGCGCCCGGCTCGGCGTTCACGTTCTTGTAGGGGATGGCCTTTTTGGCCAGCACGGTTTTGGCCAGGTCACAGGAGCTGGTGAATTTGGCCTTGCCCACCGGGTCGAACTGGAACGAACACTGGCCGGGATTGGCGATGACCGTGACCGGATTTTTCTCCTGTGCAATGAACACGTCCGGGCTACCGTACTGGGTCAACGCATGGAAGATCGGGAAGTAGGTCACGGCCGCAAGGATGCAGCCGGCCATGATGATGCCTTTACGCCCGATGCGGTCGGACAGGCTGCCGAAAATGACGAAGAACGGCGTACCGATCAGCAGCGAGCCGGCGATCAGCAAATTGGCGGTCTGCGGGTCGATCTTCAGCGTCTGCAGCAGGAAGAACAGCGCATAGAATTGCCCTGTGTACCAGACCACGGCCTGGCCAGCGGTACCACCGAGCAGGGCCATGATCACGATCTTGAGGTTTTCCCAGCGGGCGAAGGATTCGGTCAGCGGTGCCTTGGACGCCTTGCCTTCAGCCTTCATTTTCATGAAAACCGGTGACTCGCTCAGTTGCAGGCGGATGTACACCGAGATAATCAACAGCAGGATCGACAGCAGGAACGGAATCCGCCAGCCCCAGGCTTCGAAGGCTTCAGTGCCCAGAGCGGTACGGCAGGCGAGGATCACCAGCAGTGAAAGAAACAGGCCGAGGGTTGCAGTCGTCTGAATCCACGAGGTGAAGTAGCCTCGTTTGCCCTTGGGTGCGTGTTCGGCCACGTAGGTCGCTGCGCCGCCGTACTCACCGCCCAGCGCCAGGCCTTGCAGCAGGCGCAGGCTGATCAGAATGACCGGCGCGGCTACGCCGATGGTTGCATAGCCCGGCAGCAAACCCACCACAGCCGTGGAAATACCCATGATCACGATGGTGATGAGGAAGGTGTGTTTGCGCCCGATCATGTCGCCCAACCGGCCGAACACGATGGCGCCGAAGGGCCGGACGGCGAAGCCGGCGGCGAAGGCGAGCAGGGCGAAGATGAAGGAAGTCGTTTCGTTGACGCCGGCAAAGAAGTGCTTGGCGATGATCGCCGCGAGGGAGCCGTACAGGTAGAAGTCATACCATTCGAACACGGTGCCCAGGGACGAGGCGAAGATGACCTTGCGCTCCTCCCGGGTGATACCGCGGTTGGGCGTGCTGCCCGTGGCTGTAGTGTCGATTGCTGCCATGAGTATTCTCCGTCTTGCTCTTGTTGTAGGCCGGAGTTCCCACTAAAACTTACCGTACCCAGGCCATGGGGCTGATGTCATCGGATTACGGGTCTTGCATTGAGGTTGACGCCGCAAAATGCTGCAAGGTTCCTTGAAGCATAATCACCTTGCGGCAGATATCCACTCGCCATCACGGCTGAGGTCGGAAAGAGGGGTATGACTGGCACATCCAGGCCAGCAGGGTGATTTTCCATTGAATGGAAAGTTGTCTGAGCGACATGGAGATGTCCTTATTCGATAAATATCTGAGACTTTGCACTGTAGCGGCCACGATCCGGCGTTCTTTTTGCCGTCCGTTGAATATCGAATCACCCCTTGTAGGAGCTGGCTTGCCAGCGAAGACGGCTGAAAGATCGATGCAAAGCTCACGGCCGCCTTCGCTTGCAAGCCAGCTCCTACAGAGGGGGCGTTGGCTTTGACAGCGCGCCGACTCTGCGGCAAAGTGCGCGCCCTCTAATAAAACCCATTCCTTTTATCCGCTGGCGGCTCACGCAGACTGCCGGACGGACTCTTTTCGTTTGCCCAGAGGTATGACAATGAATGCAGTAATTGCCGCGGTCGGCATCATGCTGGTACTCAGCCTGTCCCGCGTGCATGTGGTGATCGCCCTGATCGTCGGTGCGCTGGTCGGTGGTTTGACCGGTGGCCTAGGGATCGAGGCGACCCTCAAGGCCTTCAACAGTGGCCTCGGTGGCGGGGCGACGGTGGCGTTGTCCTACGCCTTGCTCGGCGCTTTCGCCGTGGCCATTGCCAAGTCCGGCATGGCCCATGCGCTGGCCGACAAGGCCCTGGCGATGGTCGATCGCCAGCACGCCAACGGCGGTGGCCAGGTCAAATGGCTGCTGATCGGCCTGCTCTGGGTCGTGGCCATTGCCTCGCAGAACATCCTGCCGATCCATATCGCGTTCATTCCGTTGCTGGTGCCGCCGCTTCTATATGTGCTGACCAGGCTGCAACTGGACCGTCGCCTGATCGCCTGTGTCATGACCTTCGGTTTGATCACGCCCTACATGTTTCTGCCGGTGGGCTTCGGCAACATCTTCCTCAATGAGATCCTGCTGGCCAACGTCGCCCGCAGCGGTGTGGACATCAGCGGCATCAATGTGACCCACGCCATGGGCATTCCGGCCCTGGGCATGGTGGCGGGCCTGCTGATCGCGTTTGTCAGCTACCGCAAGAAGCGTGTCTATGACCTGGAAAAGATCGAACAAGTCGAGCAGGTGGCGGTGCAATACAACCCGCTGAGCCTGATGGTGGCCGGTGTGGCCATCGCGGCGGCGTTCATCATTCAGTTGTTGCTGGATTCGATGATTATCGGTGCATTGGCCGGTTTCCTGATTTTCTCGGTGTCGGGCATCGTCAAATGGCGTGACACCGACGATCTGTTCACCGAAGGCATGAAAATGATGGCGATGATCGGCTTCATCATGATCGCCGCCTCCGGGTTTGCCGAAGTGATGAAGGCCACCGGCGAGGTGCAGACGCTGGTCGAGTCGTCGGCGGCGTACATCGATCACAGCAAAGGCATCGGCGCCTTGCTGATGCTGCTGGTGGGGTTGCTGGTGACCATGGGCATCGGCTCGTCGTTCTCCACCGTGCCGATTCTGGCGGCGATCTTCGTGCCGTTGTGCGTGCAACTGGGTTTCAGCCCGATTGCCATCGTGTGCATCGTCGGCACCGCCGGTGCCCTGGGCGACGCCGGTTCGCCGGCTTCGGACTCGACCCTCGGCCCGACCTCCGGCCTGAACATCGACGGCCAGCACCATCACATCTGGGACACCGTGGTCCCGACCTTCCTGCACTACAACCTGCCGCTGCTGGCGTTTGGCTGGGTGGCCGCGATGGTTCTGTAACCCCGGAACCCCTGTAGGAGCGAGCCTGCTCGCGATGGTGTGTCAG
>NZ_JBGCUL010000210.1:0-6423 GCF_054177685.1 Pseudomonas sp. P5_A2_2 | reverse complement strand
GCGTACTTCACGGTCACGCCGCGATGGGTCAGCTTCTCGGTCAGTTCCTTCAGTGCATGCTGCGCCCGCGCGACCGCCAGGCCGTAGCCCGGCACGATGATCACGGTGTCGGCGTTGGTCAGCAGGAAGGTCGCGTCGTCGGCCGAACCGGATTTCACCGGCCGGGCTTCTTTCGAGCCCGCCGGGCCGGCCGCCTCCGCCGTGTTGCCGAAACCACCGAGCAGGACGTTGAAGAACGAACGGTTCATCGCCTTGCACATGATGTACGAGAGGATCGCACCGCTTGAGCCCACCAGCGAACCGGCGATGATCAGCATCGAGTTGTTCAGCGAGAAGCCGATGCCCGCCGCCGCCCAGCCGGAGTAGCTGTTGAGCATCGACACGACCACGGGCATGTCGGCGCCACCAATCGGGATGATGATCAGCACGCCGAGCACGAAGGCCAGGGCCAGCATCACGGCGAAAGCGGTGTAGTCACCGGTGAGCATGAAGGTCACGCCCAGGCCCAGKGTGGCCAGRCCCAGCAGCAGGTTCAGCTTGTGCTGGCCGCTGAACTGGACCGGTGCACCCTGGAACAGGCGGAACTTGTACTTGCCGGCCAGCTTGCCGAAGGCAATGACCGARCCRGAGAAGGTGATTGCACCGATGGCGGCACCGAGGAACAGTTCCAGGCGGTTACCGGCCGGGATCGCGTCACCGAGTTGCTTGACGATGCCCAGCGACTGCGGCTCGACCACGGCGGCYACGGCGATGAACACCGCSGCCAGGCCGATCATGCTGTGCATGAAGGCGACCAGTTCRGGCATCTTGGTCATTTCMACGCGTTTGGCCATGATCGAACCGGCGGTGCCGCCGATCAGCAGGCCGACGATCACGTAGACGATMCCGTCKTGCGCCARCTCGGAGCCSAGCTTGTAGATCAGGCCSACCGTGGTGAGGATCGCCAGGCCCATGCCGAGCATGCCGAACAGGTTGCCGCGACGCGACGTGGTGGGGTGCGAGAGRCCCTTGAGCGCCTGGATGAAGCAGACCGAGGCGATCAGATACAGGGACGTAACCAGGTTCATGCTCATGCTTGTTGCACCTCAGCCTTGACTGCTGCGGCCTTGGCGRCCGGAGCTTTGGCCGCTTTCTTCTTGAACATTTCCAGCATGCGCCGGGTCACCAGGAAGCCACCAAACACGTTGACCGCGGCCARGGCCACGGCCAGGGTGCCCATGGTCTTGCCCAGCGGGGTCACGGTGAGGGCGGCGGCGAGCATGGCGCCGACGATCACGATGGCCGAGATGGCGTTGGTCACCGCCATCAGTGGCGTGTGCAGGGCCGGTGTGACGTTCCAGACCACGTGGTAGCCGACATAGATCGCCAGCACGAAGATGATCAGGTTGTAGATACCGTGAGAGATCAGCATGTCTTCCATTGTTTTTATCCTCAGCCGTTCTTGCGCACGATCTGGCCGTCGCGGCACATCAGGCACGCGGCGACGATATCGTCTTCCAGGTTGATCACCAGTTGTCCTTCTTTATCGAACAACAGTTTCATGAAGTCCAGCAGGTTGCGGGCGTACAGCGCCGAAGCATCGGCCGCCACGGCGCTGGCCAGGTTGGTCGGGCCCACGATGGTCACGCCATGTTCGACGACCACCTGATCGGCCACGGTCAGCGGGCAGTTACCGCCCTGGGCGGCCGCGAGGTCGATGACCACCGAACCCGGTTTCATCTGGGCCACGGTTTGCGCGCTCAGCAGCGTCGGTGCCTTGCGGCCGGGAATCAGCGCGGTGGTGATCACGATGTCCGCCTGCTTGGCGCGTTCGTGCACGGCCGCRGCCTGGCGCTGCATCCAGCTGGCCGGCATCGGGCGGGCGTAACCGCCGACACCGACGGCGCATTCRCGTTCTTCGTCGGTCTCATAAGGCACGTCGACGAACTTGGCGCCGAGGGATTCGATCTGCTCTTTCACCGCAGGACGCACGTCGGACGCTTCGATCACCGCCCCCAGGCGTTTGGCGGTGGCGATGGCCTGCAAGCCGGCCACGCCGGCACCGAGGATCAGCACGCGCGCCGCTTTCACGGTGCCCGCCGCGGTCATCAGCATCGGCATGAARCGCGGGTAGTGGTGCGCGGCCAGCAACACGGCCTTGTAACCGGCGATGTTGGCTTGCGAGGACAGCACGTCCAGGCTTTGSGCRCGGGAGGTGCGCGGCGCCGCCTCCAGGGCAAAGGCGGTAATGCCGCACTCGGCCAGCTTGGCGATGGTTTCGTTGCTGAACGGGTTGAGCATCCCCACCACAACGGTGCCGCTTTTAATCAGCGCCAGCTCGCTGTYGCTGGGCGCGACCACCTTCAAAATCAGCTCTGCGCCAAACGCGTCATTGGCGCTGCCAATGGTTGCGCCGGCCGCTTCATAGGCACTGTCGACAACGCTGGCATTGACGCCGGCGCCGCTTTGTACAGTGACCTTATGACCCTGGCTGATCAGCTTCTTGATGGTTTCCGGGGTTGCGGCAACCCGTGTTTCACCGGTCTGGGTTTCGAGAGGAACACCAATGTGCACGTCAAATCTCCTGCGTGATCTTGTTGAGTAAACCCAGGCACTACGGATGAATGGGGGTGGCAAGGACGGCCGATCAGCACGATTGCGCCAAATCGGAACGATCAATCATTCGAACACTGGCAAAAGTCGATTCGTTTCGAGCCTGGTCGAGCGCTGTCAGCGGTCTGGTCGATGACTGCTGCGTAGTCGCAAGCGTTGCCGGTTTGTGACTCATTTCAGAGCCGCAACGCTCGTCGCTGGGTGGAACACCAAAGTACTCGCGATAGCATTTGGAAAAGTGGGGTGTGGACACGAAACCGCATACATACGCCAACTCAATGATCGACAATGATGTTTGCTTAAGCAGTTGTCGCGCTCGAACAAGACGTAACCTCATGTAGTAGCGTGACGGCGTACAGTGAAGGTATTTCTGAAATAGCCGCTCTAGCTGTCGACGCGACAGATCAACGTATTGTGCAAGGTTATCCAGGTCGAGCGGTTCCTCGAGGTTGGCCTCCATCAACGCAACGATCTCCTGCAGCTTGGGCTGATGAGTTCCCAACACGTGCTTGAGCGGAACGCGCTGATGGTCCTGTTCGTTGCGGATGCGCTCGTAGACAAACATCTCAGAGATGGCAGCCGATAATTCACGACCATGATCGCGACCGATCAGATGCAACATCATGTCCATAGGGGCCGTTCCGCCGGAGCTTGTGAAGCGGTTTCGGTCGAGGGTGAACAGACTCGAACTGATGCTGACCCGCGGAAAAGCTTCTTGCATGGCGGCCAGAAACTCCCAGTGCACACTGCACTCATAACCGTCGAGCAGCCCGGCTTTGGCCAGTGCCCAACTGCCCGTGCACACGCCTCCCAGCCGTCTGGATTGACGCGCCAGGGCTTGCAGCCAGGTAATGTGCTCGCGGGTAATCACGCTCTGGATTCCAACACCGCCGCACACGATTACAGTGTCCACCACCAATGGATTGCTCCACGAAGCATCCGGGGTGATCGGCACGCCATCACTGGCCCAGACAGGCTCACCACCGGGGCTGAACGTATGCCAGCGATACAGCTGTTGTCCCGACAACTGATTGGCCATGCGCAGGGGCTCTACGGCTGACGCCAGGGAAATCAACGTGAACTTGTCCAGTAGCAGAAAACCAACTGATTTTGTAGGGGTACTGTCGGGCACGGTGGATTTCGATGACATCGGGGGTCATGCCCTCACAAAGAGCGATTACGGACTGAGACACAGGAGCTTGTAATACCCCCAGCCTTGGCGCGCGGGGGGTATCAGGTTCGGCGCAAATACCTCCCTGGTTTTATCCCACCGACGTCGCCCTTGCATCCCGCGCAGGTTGACGCGATGTCACAAGACCGATAAAGGAAATCGCCAGCGCCAGTCCAATGGTCGAGCTCACTTCGCTACGGTGTTCCGGGGTGATCATCATCACCGCCAACGCTGCGCAAATGAACGCGATCACCAGCCATGTGAGCCAAGGGAACAGCCACATGCGAAAGGCCAGTTCGACATTCTGCCGACGTAGCATCCGGCGCATACGCAGCTGCGACACCGCAATGGCCAGGTACACCAGCAAGGCAATCGCACCGGAGCTGGCCAGCAGGAAGTCAAACAGCCCGGCGGGCATGAAGTAGCTCCACACGGTGATCGCTGCACCCAGCACGGTGCTGGCGATGACGGCTGCCCGCGGCACGCCTTCAGAGGAGGTCGCCTTCAGCGCCTTCGGCGCATCGCCACGACGGCCCAGCGAGTACAGCATGCGCGAGGCAATGTAGATCGAGGAGTTCATGCAGCTGGCCACAGCGATCAGTACTACGACGTCCACCATGAACTTGGCATGGGGAATGTTCATGATTTCCAGTGCGCGCTGGTAAGAACCTACCGAGGCCAACAGAGGATCGTTCCAGGGCACCACGGAGATGACCACGAAAATCGACAACAGGTAGAACACGCCGATGCGCCAAATCACCGAACGCGTGGCCTTGGCAATGTTCTGCGACGGGTTGTCGGATTCGGCGGCGGCGATGGTGACCGCTTCAGTACCAATGAAGCTGAACATGATGGTGATGAACGCGCCGACTACCGCCGACAGGCCGTTGGGGGCGAATCCGCCATGCTCGGCCATCAGTCCGCTCAGTCCGCTGACTTCCCGATCGGGCACCCAGCCCATCAGCACGGCAAAACCCACGCCGATGAAGCCGATGATCGCCACCACCTTGGCCATGGCGAACCAGAATTCGAATTCGCCGTACTTGGAGACACTGAACAGATTGGTGATCACCAACGCAATGATCGACACCAGGGCGAACAGCCAGGCATCGATCTGGGGAAACCACTGGTTCAACACATGGCCGGCGGCCAGTGCTTCGATAGGGATCACCAGCACCCAGAACCACCAGTAGAGCCAACCGATGGTAAAGCCCGCCCAACGTCCGATGGCCTGGTCGGCATAGGTGGAGAACGAACCGGTGTCCGGGTTGGCCACCGCCATTTCACCGAGCATGCGCATGACCAGAACGACGAGCAGGCCGGAGAAGAGATAGGCCAGGAGGACGGCCGGCCCGGCAGCTGCAATGGCATGTCCTGAGCCAACGAACAAACCGGCGCCGATGATACCGGCGATTGACAGCATTGTGACGTGACGAGGCTTGAAGCCCTGCGCCAATTGGCCACTCGAATCCTTGGAGTTCGGGCTAATCATTGGTTTTTTTTTCTCTACTGATCGACATTTAAGCGAATTGATAGGGGCACAGATCATCATCATTGTTGCCTGCCGGGCTTCCTGAAGGAGGCACCCTTCAAACGCTGCAGTTCTTATCAAACCCATCATCGCGATGTGGTTATTTCGATAAAAAGATGCGCCACCTTACCCGGCTTGTCCGATGATTCAATTACCTGATCACGCCACCTCCGTGTCTGATATCGACATATGAATACATTGTGTTCGCGGTTAAAACCAGTCAGTCACTAAGTGGCCAAAGGCAGTCATCTCCTGTTCGTTGAGAGTTCTTTTAATAAAGTAGCGTCGATCCTCGTGTTGGCGCCGATGCCGAATACACCCAGTTGCCGAGATGTCACTGACCCAGTCTGATTCCTCACAAATCGATGCCTGTGCTGGAATTGAGCTGATTTGGAGGTGGGTCGGTCTTGCGTCGGCACGTGGTTCAATTCGGCATCGGCGTCAACAAGGGCGTTTATTTCCACCAATACTCGATCTGAACCCCTACGTTGGAGCCTTGCAAGTCTGTACCAAACGCACCGGTATCAGACAGAGCCGATCCCGGAGATTGCAAGCTGGCGGCGCGTTGCGCAGCCTTGTTCCAGGTAGCGTAGGTGTAATACAGACGAAATTCCGGCCTGTCCCAGAATCCCGGGCCCTTCGGTGACCAAGTCGGCGCGATGGTGTACTTAGTGAGTTTTCGGGTACCGTCTGCGGCTTCAACCTGGTCGCGCCCAACTTCGGTGATCAACTTGAACTGATCCGTGAACGCATAAATTGGCCGAACACCAATGGATAACCAGTTCTGATCATCACCTTCAGGGCGCGTGTCTTTTTGATAGACCAGTTCAACTTGACCACTGAAAGCATGAGTCAACTGCCAATCGAAAAACTCCACGAGCCTCCAGCTCTTGTTGCTCTCATCCAGCGTGGTATCACCGGTGTAGCCCAATGCGGTGCCTGGCCCTCGGCCGTATTGAACAGCGAACTTGTTGACTCCGCCCAGAAACGCAACCTGCTTGTGCTGGGCAACCACCGACCAGCCCTGATGAGCATCCTCACGGCTCGGCTTGTCCAGATAACTGACGCCCAGTTGAACCTCGCCACCGGGATTTGTGTTGAATCCGCTGACGGTCACATCATGCCGGGT